>NZ_JBEYFS010000006.1:0-112141 GCF_040634475.1 Streptomyces sp. NPDC007095 | reverse complement strand
CCCTGGTGTTTTTTCGGTGCCCAAGGTCCCCGCCGCGCGGCGGCGGGGGGGGGGGGGGGGGGGGGGGGCCCCCCCCCCCGCCCCGCCCACCTCAACTACCCACCCAGGCCCACCAGTAGCTCCGCCCACACGACCTTGTGGGCCATCCCGATCCGGGGCTCCACACCCCACCGCTCGGCCAGCGCCGCGACGAGCACCAGCCCGCGCCCGCCTTCGCCGTCCGGCTCCCGCAGCACCGGCAGCCGCTCGGTCCGCCCGTCGGCGACCTCCACGCGTACGACGCCGTCGCGCAGCACCAGCCGTACGCGGAAGCTGCGCCCGCGCACGCTCCCGTGCCGTACGGCGTTCGCGGCCAGCTCCGCCACGACCAGGCTCACGTCTTCGCTGGCCTCACTGTCGTACGCGAACCCCCACACGTCCATCCGGTTCGCGACCAGCCGCCGCGCGAGCCGGGCGCCTCGCGGCGTGCTGCTGAAGAGTTGCGTGAACGTACGTACGGTGACCGGTTCCTGGGCCCGGATGTCTCCTTGCATGGCCCAACGGTCCCGGGTGTCATGGGCGTCGACCAGCGACGCCACTCGTACGCCG
The DNA here is from genome assembly GCF_040634475.1 of Streptomyces sp. NPDC007095. Lineage (NCBI taxonomy): Bacteria > Bacillati > Actinomycetota > Actinomycetes > Kitasatosporales > Streptomycetaceae > Streptomyces > Streptomyces sp. NPDC007095. Next base: position 111,553 of record NZ_JBEYFS010000006.1, on the reverse strand, counting down.
GATTCTGTAGGAGTTCACGCTATGGACAGTACGAGTCACCGTCCGTGACCATGCCCATCATGACCAACAGCACCACGAACGAGCCCGAGCCGTCGGACAGTCTGAAGACGTTCGGCCTGGTCCACAAGGCTTGCCGCAAGCGGGCGGCGCTGACGCAGGAGGAGTTCGCTCCCCTGGTGGGGTACCAGCCGTCCACGGTCGCGTCGATCGAACAGGGGAGACGACTGCCGCCGCGGGCGTATGTGGAGCGGGCGGAGGAGGTGTTGGATGCGTTCGGTGTGCTGCGGGCAGCGGCGAAGTACGCGACGCGGCAGCCGGGTTTGGCGTCCTGGTTCCGCGAGTGGGCGGAGCTGGAGGAGCAGGCGATCAGTCTCTACACGTACGAATGCCGCTTGGTGCCGGGCCTGTTGCAGACGGACGGGTACGCGCGGGCGGTGATGTGGAACGTGCCTCAGCGGCCGACCGACGAGCAGATCGAGCAACGCGTGGCCGCGCGCTTCGCGCGACAGGAACTGCTCAGTTCGAGCCGGAAGCGGCCCACGGCGTTCAACTTCATCATCGAGCAGGCGGTGTTGGAGCGGCACACGGGCGGCGGGGAGGTCACTCGAGTCCTGATCGACCACCTGCTGGAGGTGACCGAGCGGCACTGGAACGTCGAGATCCAGTTGATGCCGCTCCGGCAGCCGGTGCACGCGGGTCTTGACGGCCCCATGCACTTGCTGGAGACCCCGGAGAATGAGTGGCTCGCGTACGCCGAAGGCCAGAAGACCGGGCACCTGATCAGTGACCGTAAAGCGATCAGCGTGCTCCAGCAGCGGTATGCCAAGATGCGCTCACAGGCTCTCACCCCCGAAGACACAGCGAGCCTGCTCCGGGAGATGCGAGGAGCGCTATGAGCACCACCGAACTGGCCTGGTTCAAGAGCACGTACAGCGGCAGCGAGGGTGACGACTGCGTCGAAGTGGCCCTCTCCTGGCGCAAGTCGACGTACAGCAGTGGAAGTGAAGGCGACTGCGTCGAGGTCGCCACCTGCCCCACCAGCATCCACCTCCGCGACTCCAAGAACACCTCGGGCCCTCAACTCGCCCTCTCCCCCACCACCTGGACCGAGTTCGTGGAGTTCGCCGTACGCGAGGGCGTGGACCGGTCCCGCTGAATCCACAGCGCGGCGCCCACCGCCAGCGCCGTGCCCCCGAGTAGCCACGGCAGCGGACCCGACGGAAGCACCCCGACGACCAGACCACTGAGCGCACCCACGAGTTGCAGGGCCAGGGACTGGACGGACAACGCCGTGGCGCGCCCGGCGCTGGGGACACGGCGGTGCAGGAGCTCGTTCTCGCTTGGCGCCGCCGCCCCGATGGCGAGGTAGACGAGGGCGTAACCGCCGGCGGCGAGGACCGTGGCGAACGGTGCCGTGGACACCGCCGTGGCGCCGAGCAGAAGCAGCCCGCTCGCCCCGGCGCCGAGGCTCACCATGACCGCGCGCTCGCCACTGCCCGCGAGCCGGGCCGTGAGCGGAGCGAGGTGGCTGCCGACGCCGGAACTGACAAAGCCGAGGCAGGCGATGACGGCGTAGACGACGGCGCCGGACTCCGAGGCTCCGGTGAGGGCGGCGGCGCGGCCGGGGGTGAGGAGTTCGAGCGCGGCCAGGGCGCAGCCGGTGGCCCCGGCGCTGAGGAACACGCGCCGGACGAGCGCGTCCCGTGCGCCCAGCCGCAGTCCGCCCACGACGGTGGCCGGGATGCCCTGGAGGATGTCGCGGACGGTGGTCTTCGCGCGGGGCGGTTCGCGCAGGGCGGTCAGGACGTACAGCACGAAGGCGATGTCGACCAGCGCGCCGAGGAGCAGCGGGACGGAGAGGGGCAGTACGAGCCCGGAGGTCGCCCCCGAGAGACCCGCCCCGAGGTCGGGGCCGAGTCCGAGGAGCCAGGGCAGGGCGCCGCCGAGGAGCGTGCCGGTGGCGAGCGCGGCGGAGGTCGCGGAGCCGCCGCGGGCGAGTCCCGTACGGAGTTCGGCGTCGGGGCCGGCGTGGGCGTGGACGGTGTCGACGTACCAGGCTTCGGCGGGGCCGCTGGACAGGGCGCGGGCCGTGCCCATCAGAACCATGCCGAGGGTGAGGACCCAGGCGGTGGTGCCCAGGGCCTGGAGGGTCAGGGCGGTCAGGTTGAGCAGTCCGGCGGCGGCCAGGACGGCGCGGCGGCCGAGTACGTCGGAGAGTCCTCCGGTGGGGAGTTCCAGCGCGGCGGCGGTGAGGGAGTGAGCGGCGAAGAAGCCCGCGATGGCGGCCATGGTCATGCCCCGCTCGGTGAAGAGCAGGATGAGGGGAGCGGTGGTGAGCCCCGCGGGCAGCCAGAAGAGGGCGCAGGCCGTGACGTAACGGCGGCGGGCGGCATGTAAGTCCAGCGACGTCGTCATGACCCGGAACCGCCCTCGGTCCCCGACCCCGCCGCACCCGGCCCCTCTCTTCCCGGCTCCGCGTCGGGCCCGCTCGGCGCCAGCGGCAGCCCCGCCGCGACGAACACGACCCGCTCGGCCCGCGGATCCTCCGCGTCACGCGCGGCCAGTTCCTCCAGCTTCCGGTCGATCGCCTCCGAGAGTTCGGTGAGCGACTCGGGGGTCAGACGGGGCATCAGGTCGGTGATCCCAGCCGCTTCCCGCCACTCCTGGCCCAACCGCCCTTCGGCGACATCCGCCTCGTACCGTACGAGCGACGCCTCCAGGTGCTCGATCTGGCGCCTGCGCGAGAGGCTCAGGAAATCGCGGCTGGCCGGCGAAGCCTCCATGGCCTTGTTGCTCCAGGAGGTCACGGAATGCACCGCCTGCCAGCGGCGCTCCCGCCCGTCCCGGTGCGCGGCCTCGGCGACGAACGCGTACTTCGCCAGAACCCGCAGGTGATAGCTGGTGGAGGCGGACGACTCCCCCGTCCTGACCGCGAGTTCACTCGCGGTGGCCGGACCGTCCTGTCGCAACATCCCGAGCAGCCGGATGCGCAGAGGGTGGGTGAGCGCCTTCAGGGCCCCGGCGTCCCGCTCGGGATCGAGTACGCGTTTGTGCTCGTCGCTGACCATGCCGGGAGCCTAGAGCGCACCCGACACTTTCCAAAAGTATTTTTGCAGAATTTATTTGGCGATCTGGCGATCAGGTGTTGGCGCCCCGTGCCGCCACCCGCCAGCGGTCCAGTTCCACCCCCTGGCGGGCGATCACCAGCTCGTCCGCGAGGTTCACCGGTTGGCAGACGTGGTTGGGGACGACGGCGAGTACCGAGCCGAGGCGGGGGGCGGGGACGCCCTCCGGGAGGTGGACCACGGCATGGTGCTCCCAGAGGGCGGTGATCGTGGCCTCGGGGTACTGCGGGAGGTAGCCGTGGCCGGTCACCCACGCGGAGCGGTCCGCGCCGAGGACCTTGCTGCCCGCGTCGAGGACGAAGCGGTCCGGGGCGGGGACGCTGATGACCGTCGAGGCGGCCGCGAGGGCCAGGTCGTCGACACCGCAGCAGCCCATGGCCAGTTGCTGGGCGTCGTTGAAGACGTAGACGCCGGGGCGGAGTTCGTCCACCGGGCCGGGGCGCCAGCGACCCGCCGTCGGAGTCGATCCGCCGCTCAACACCCGGGGTACCAGGCCCAGTTCACGCAGGGCCTCCGCCGCCTCGGACAGGGCCCGTTCCTCGTCGCGGGCCGCCCGCTCCCGGGCGTCGGGGTCGTGGCCGTATCCGTGTCCGGGGAAGGTGAACGCGCCGAGCACGCTCAGCCCGGCGTCCGACGCGGCGCGAGCCACCCGCCCCGCGTCCGCGGCCGGCACCCCGGTCCGCGCCGTCCCGCAGTCCACCTCGACCAGCACCTCCACCGCGCGGTCACTCCCGCGCACCACGTCCCCCAGCCGCCGCGCCGCCTCCACCGAGTCGACGCCGACCCGCAGCGCGACCACGTCGGCCAGTCGGCGCAGGCGACGCGCCCTGTCCTGGTCCGGCCAGAGCGGATACGCGACGAACAGGTCGTCCACGCCCGCCGCCGCGAACGCCTCCGCCTCGCTCAGGGTCGCCACCGAAAGCCCGCGCGCACCCGCCCGGAGCTGCCGCCCCGCGATCTCCGCGCACTTGTGGCTCTTGGCGTGCGGCCGGAGAGCGAAACCGCCGGTCCTCGCCGCCTCGGCCATGCGGGCGATGTTCCGGTCCAGCACGTCGACGTCCACCACCAGCGCAGGCGTGACGATCCCTTCGGGCAGTTGCTCAAACATCACTACGTCCTCCCCGGTCCGCTACAGCCTCTCACTCCCCACATGCCTGTGTATATTAGCCCTCTGCCTAGGGCTCCTAGGCAATCAGGCAGGACAAGCCGCACAGAACCAGACAAGCCAGTGCTCCAGAGGTGGTCCCCATGGCCCGTGCCGGGCTCACGGCCGACCGTGTCGTCGAGGCCGCGGCCGATCTCGCCGACGAGGTCGGGTTCGAGAACGTCACCCTGTCCGCGTTGGCGCGCCGGTTCGGGGTGAAGGACGCAAGCCTGTACTCGCACGTCAAGAACCTGCAGGATCTGCGGACGCGGGTCGCCCTGCTGGCCGCGGGCGAGATGATCGACGGGATCGCCACGGCGGTCGCCGGACGGGCCGGCAAGGACGCCCTCGTCGCCTTCGCGGGCGCCTACCGGACGTACGCGCTCGCACACCCCGGCCGCTACACCGCCACGCACACGCCGATCGACCCCGCCGTCGGCGCCGCGTCCGACGCGTTCCGGCGTACCGCCGAGATCACCTACGGCATGCTCCACGCGTACGGCCTGTCCGAACCCGACCTCACCGACGCCGTAAGGCTGTTGCGCAGCACCTTCCACGGCTTCTGCGCCTTGGAGGCGATCGGCGGATTTCACGCGACCAGGGACGTGCAGACCTCGTGGGAGCGGGCCCTCGACGGCCTGCACACGGCCCTGGAGTACTGGCCCCGGAGCGAGCGGAAGGAAGAGGATCATGCTTGACAGGCACTACGACGGGCACTACGACGTGCGGGGCAGCGGGCCCCTGCTGCTGGTCATTCCCGGCGGGGCCGGTCACCCCATGGGGCTGGAGGGCGCCGTCACGCACCTTTCCGAGCGCTTCACCGTGGTGACGTACGACCCGCTCGGGCTGTCCCGCGGCCCGCTCGACGGGCCGGTCGAAGACCAGCGGGTGGAGGTGTGGAGCGACCGCGCCCACCAACTGCTCCACTCCCTCCTCCCGGACGGCGAGTCCGCCTGCGTTTTCGGGAGCAGCTCCGGTGGGATCGTCGCCCTCGACCTGCTGGCCCGTTACCCGGAGCGGCTGCGGCGCGTGGTCGCGCACGAGCCGCCGAGCATCGGAGTGCTGCCGGACGCGGTCCGGCAGCACGCGATGATCACGGAGGTGCACGAGATCCACCGTACGAAGGGGGTGGCGGCGGCGACGGCCCGGCTCGGCGCCGGTCTGGAGGGCCGGAGTTGGGAGCCCGGCCCACGCCCCGCGTCGGCTGCCGCCGACGGCGGCGAGAAGACGCAGAGCGGGCAGAACACGCCGGACTCCCAAGAGACGCAGAACACGCCCATGGACATCTTCCTCGGCCACGTCCTGCGCCCCTTCACCTCCCACGCCCTGGACCTGGACGCCCTGAAGGGTCTGTCCTCCCGGCTCACGCTCGGTGCCGGACGCGACTCACGGGGCCAACTCCCCTTCCGCACCGCCGCCTTGCTCGCCGAGCTCAGCGGCGGTGACTTCGTCGAGTTCCCCGGCGGTCACCTCGGAGTCCTCCAGCACCCGGTCGCCTTCGCGGACCGCTTGACCGAGGAACTCGCTCCCGCGACGGCGGCCGAGTAGGCCCCCGCTACCCGGGAATCCCGAAGAGCTGGACCGCGTACTCGCCGGACGTCCCGACGCCGGTCTCCGTGAAGCTGCAGTTCAGCATGGTGGACTTGTGCGCGGAGCTTCCCAGCCAGCCGTCGACGTGGGCCTTCGCCGAGTTGTAGCCAGGTCCGGAGACGTTCTCGCCCCAGCTCCGCCAGTTGTAGCCGACGCGGTCGAGCCGGGTCTCCTCATTGGATCCGTCGGACCCCGTGTGACCGGTCAGATGGTGCGCGGCCATGTCGTTCGCATGGGTCTGGGCGGCCTGGGTGAGCTTCCCGTTCTCCTTCAGTGCCGGGCAACCCGCCTTGGCGCGCTCCGCGTTGACCAGGGACAGGATCTCGCTCGCGGAACTCTGCTGCGCGACGCCGGGACGAGCGAGTGGCGCGGTGCCTGTCGGCGTCGTCGCCGCCACGGCACCGGCTCCGGCCGCTCCGGTGAGCACCAGCAGAGGGGCCGCGCACGCGGCAACGCAGACACGGCGTATTCGATTGCTCTTGGTTCGCACGGGATTCCCTTTCGTCAGGGGCGGTCGGCAGCTCCCCGACATCGCGTGCGACGCAACGCGAGGAACGTGACGGCACCCTCCCCGCCCTTGGCCGTCACCAGCCCGCGGCCACCTTCGCCGCTCGGGTGAGGGGCATGACAACGCCTCCTCGTACAACATCCACACTAAGCCCCACCACGCGGGCCCACGACTCAGGCCGAAGTGCCGGAGGGGCTGGTCTCCGCGCAGGTCAAGAAGCTGAAGCAGGCCTAGGCCTTGGCCTTGGCCTAGGCCCTGTCCTGGGCGCTGAGTGCCTGCACCTCGTCGTACGTCGGCGCGGTGCCCCGCGGCGGGCGGCCGGACCGGATGTCCGCCATCGCGTCCAGCGCCGCGCCCAGGGCCCGCCGGTAGAGGTACGAGCCCAGGCTGATCCTGCGTACGCCGAGGTCGGCGAGGTGGGAGAAGGGCGGGCCCGCGGGTGAGTAGAGGATGTTCAGCGGTACGTCGAGGGTTTTGAGCAGGGCGGTGACGCGGGCCGGGTCGGTCAGTCCGGGGACGAACACGCCGTCGGCGCCCGCCTGTTGGTAGGCGTCGAGACGGCGGACGGTCTCCCGCTCGTCCGCGCCGTCGCCGAGCCAGTGGGTGTCGGTGCGGGCGTTGACGAAGAGGTCCGGTACCGCCGCCTTGACCGCCGCGATCTTCGCCGCGTGCAGGTCGGCGGGGCCGAGGCCGTCCTCCAGGTTGATGCCCACCGCCCCGGCGGCAGCCAGCCCGCTCGCCAACTCCGCCACCTCTGAGGGGTCCTGGGCGTATCCGTCCTCGGCGTCGACGGACAGCAGGTACGGGCCGGTGCCGAGCTGCCGCGCGAGCCGCACGGTCGGATCCCGGGTCACCGCGGCCCCGTCCAGCAGTCCGGCCGCCGCGGCGACACCGAGGCTCGTCGTACCGATCGCCGCGAAGCGCGACGCTGAAAGACGGAACCTTGACGTGGGCGTACGCCCCCGTCACCCCGTCCTACGCGAGCGCCCTCACCGGGGCCTCACCGACCACGACGACGCTGAAGGTCGCCCGTCTGAAGCCCTGAACCGGAAGCATGTCGAGGGGCCCGAAGGCCAGCTCACGCGGAGGTCGTACTCCCCCTGCCCCTGCCCCTGCCCCTCCACGTCCACGTCCACGGACACGGACACGGACACGTCCACGGACACCGATTCTGTGAGGGGCAGGGGGTCCGGCTCGCCGGTGAGCCGGGCGAGGGCGACGAAGAGCGTGGCGCCGGGTCCCGTGACACCGGCGGAGTCCAACAGGTTGTGCACGGGGAGGAGTTCGGCGTGCACGCCGCCGTCCCCGGGCCACCCCGTGACGCGTACCGGCGTTCCCGGGGCCGCTCCCGCCACCAGGTGGGCCCGTACCTCCACCGCTCCCCGCGCGACGACCAGGTTCACCACCCGCGCTCCCCCACCCGCCGTGTGCCGGGACGCCACCCAGCCGTCCCCCGCGCCCAGCGGTTCGATGCCCGTCCGGCTCGGATCGTCACCGACGATCACGCTGTTGTCGTACGACGCCGAGGGCGCGGTCGCGGTCGAGTATGCGAGCCGCGTGTAGTAGGGGTCGTAGCGGACGTCCTCGCTGCCGTGGTTGTGGAGTCGGACCAGGCCGTCCGAAGTCGTCGTCTGGAGGAGCCAGTTGGGCGGTCCTACGGGGGTGACGGCGTCGGCGCGGCCGGTCGGGCCCGGCTCCTCCCGCGCCGTCCACACCTCGTGGTCCGGTGGGAGGAGCAGGCCGACGAAGGCCTTGCTCGCCCAGTACGGCGAGGCCGGGCCCGAATAGCCCTGGAGGACCGTCTCGTCGGGGCCGTGCCAGCCGAGGGTGAGCAGGCCACGGTCGTCGACCGCGCCCCGGTCGAGGAAGTGGCGCAGCGCACCGGACGCCAGGCGTCGGGTCTCGCCCGGCGACAGCGGCGTACGGCCGGTGAGGGCGCCGAGCCACAGCGGGGCGGTCGTCGCGAAGCGGTAGGTGAGGGAGCGGCCCTGGCGCATCGGGGCGCCGTCACCGCCGAACAGCCGGGCGTAGTCGGCGAGATGGCGGGAGAGCCGGCCGCCGTACAGGTCGAGGAGCCGGGTGTCGTCCGCGAGCCACGCGTGCAGCACCGGGTACAGGTGCATCGCCCAGCCGTTGTAGTAGTCGAAGGCGCGGCCGGGGCCGTCGGTGTACCAGCCGTCGCCGACGTACCACTCCTCGATCCGCTCCAGGCCCCGGTCGATCGCGGCCCGCGACGCCTCGGGCTCGTGGCCGATCTCCGCCAGGAAGCCGCCGACCGTCACCGGGAACAACTCCCAGTTGCAGGCCCAGGGTTCGGCCGTGAGCGCGTCGCCGAGCCAGGCCGCGGCCCGCTGCCGGACACCGTCGTCCAGGCGGTCCCACAACAGCGGCCGGGTGAGCCGCAGCGCGAGAGCGATCGACGCGGCCTCGACGAGGGGCTGGCTGCGGTCCGCCACGCGCGGCCAGACACCGGCCGTACCGGCGGCGAGTCCGTCGGCGTACCGCTCCAGAGCTTTCTCGTCGCGACGGAAGGCTGCCAGGAGCAGGGTGCGGGCGTAGCCCTCCAGGCCGTCGGAGAGCCGGCCCGACCAGCTCGTGTGCTCACCGGGGAGGTGGTAGAGGGAGCCGTTCTCGGTCGCGTACGGGGCGACCGCGGCGAGCAGGGAGTCCGCCGTCGCCTCCCAGTGGGCGCGGGTGTAGCCGGTGTACGGGCTGAGGGTGCGGTCCTCGTCGGGCATCAGTGGCGCTCCGTGGTTCGGCGGCTCGGTCGGGTGGTACCTGGGGCGCCCCGGTTCCGGACGGAACGCCCCAGGAGTTCATCCCACCCTCACCTGGCGCTCTGGCACCAGATGCTGGGCGAGGAGTTCGTCGCGGACGAGGCCTGCGTAGACCGTGGCGCCGTGCACGGAGGTGTGCGTGTTGTCCCGCTTCTCGTTGTAGAGGTAGATGGCCTTGGAGCCCTCGACGCCCAGCGACTCGACGAGGGCCTTGGTCCTGGCCGTCAGGTCGATGAGGGGCACGTGCTCGGCGGCGGCGACCGAGCGGATGACGGCCGGGTGGTTCACGCCGAGGCCGTTGACCAGCAGGGCGGTGTCGTTGTTCAGGGTGCCGTCCGCGTTGAACCAGCGGCGGACGATGGGGGTGACCAGGACCGGGTCGCCACCCCGCGCTCGGACCCCGGCGACGAGGGTCTCCAGGTTCGCGCGGTACGTCGGCTCGTCCGTCGTCTTGTCGTTGTGGGCGAGCTGGATGAGGACCAGGTCGTGGCGCCGGATGAGCGGCTGGACGGTCGGGAAGAGCGCGGGGTTCTCGAGGTAGGTGACCGTACTCTCCCCGGAGTCCGCGTAGTTGGCGACCGAGACGCCCTTGCGGAGGTACTGGGGCAGCTGCTGGCCCCAGCCGAAGTAGGGGTCGCCGGGCTGGTCGCAGACCGTGGAGTCGCCGACCAGGAAGATCTGACGGGTGCGGGGGACGGCCGGCGTCACCTTGATGTCGGCGAGCGCGGGCGCGGAGCCACCGAGCACCAGGTCCAGGCCGGGGGTGCCGTCGGGACCGGTCGGCTCGCCCTCGGGAGTGCGGACGTTCACCGTGAAGCTGCGGGTCACGGGCCTCCCGGCCGCGGTGGCGGTCTCGGGCAGCAGCGCGCGGCGCGTCTCACCGCTGACGCTCGTGCTCGCCACGGCCTCCCCGCCGAGCCGTACGCGCACGTCGTACGTGCCGGGCGCGACGTCGAAGTGGCAGGCGGTCGCGGTGCAGTTCTCCAGGCCGAGGGCGCGGAACCCTCCGTGCGCCTGCGCCGGTGTGGCCGACAGCGCGGTGGCAGCGGCCAGCGCGGCCACTCCGGCCAGGCGGCCCCGGAGAAGTGCGGGTGCGTTCCCGCGTCGTTCGGTGCGTGCTGTCGGCGTGCCGGACGAAGGTCCTCGTAGCGGAGCTACTTGGGCCTTTGGCCGGTGCGGCGAGAGTGCGTGCCGGGCGGCGTGGGGGCGTGCCTGAACTTCCCCGGGGTCGCCTTGGATGAAACGTCTCATTGCGGCTCCTCCAACAGGACGACAAGACCTGGCGGCTGGACCGTACCGCTCTCCGCAAGCGCTTTCTAGTACTCGACGCGTTTTCACATGATTGCCAACTCCCAAGCGGCGAAAGCCCTTTCGCGAAATCGATTCAACTGCCAGTCTTCCGGACACCCGCACACCCCCACCTCCGAAGGAGGCACCCCCATGTCCGGATCCACCGACAGATCCCTCGGACGCCGCACCTTCGTCCTCGGCACGACCGCGGCGGCCGTGAGCGCGACGGCCCTCACCCCGACGGCCGCCGCCGCGAGCTTCGGCTACACGGACGACGGCTCGAACTACGTCGTCGACACCGGCGCGAACCTGGTCTTCAAGGTCAGCAAGACCAACGGCGACCTGACCTCGCTCGTCTACCGCGGCACCGAGTACCAGGGCTACGGCGGCAAGAACTCGCACGTCGAGTCCGGCCTGGGCACCTCCACCGTGACCATCGCTCAGTCCGGTTCGACGATCCTCGTCTCCGTCGCGTACGGCACGCTCAAGCACTACTACGCGGCCCGCAGCGGCGAGAACAACGTCTATCTGTGGACCAACAAGGCCGACACGTCGGTCAGCGCGACCCGTTACATCGTGCGCGTCAAGGCGGGCCTGTTCCTCAACGACGAGCCGGACTCCTACACGTACGCGCCCACCACCATCGAGTCCGCGGACGTCTTCGCGAAATCCGACGGCCAGACCCGCTCGAAGCACTACTCGAAGCTCCGCGTCATCGACTACGACCACATCGGCTGGACCACCGGAAGCGTCGGCCTGTGGATCGTGCGCAGCAACCACGAAAAGGCCTCCGGCGGTCCGTTCTACCGCTCCCTGCTGCGGCACCAGAGCGCGGACGGCGGCGGGCTGTACGAGATCCTGTACTACGGCGAGAACCAGACCGAGTCGGAGCGCTTCGGCCTCCAGGGTCCGTACGTCATCGCCTTCACGGACGGCGGCGCGCCCCCCTCCTCGCTGTACGCGGGGAATCTCACCACCCCCTGGGCGGACTCGCTCGGCATCTCCGGGTACACGGCCGCGAGCGGCCGGGGCCGGGTCGCGGGCGTGGGCATCTCGGGGCGCGACACGGCGTACGCGTACACGGTCGCTCTCGCCAACCCGGCCGCGCAGTACTGGGGTCCGGCACGGGCCTCGGACGGCTACTTCTCGATCGCGGGCGTGCTGCCGGGGTCGTACACCCTCACGGTCTTCAAGGGCGAACTCGCCGTGCACACGACGTCGGTGACGGTCACGGCGGGCGGGACCACGACGCTGAACAGCATCGCGATCCCCTCCTCCAACGACCCGTCCAACGCGAGCGCGATCTGGCGGATCGGCAACTGGGACGGCACGCCTGGCGGGTTCAAGAACGCGGACCTGATGACGTACGCGCATCCGTCGGACGTACGGGCCGCGTCCTGGACCGGCAACGTCGTCGTCGGCAGCGGCGGCGAGACCTCGGCGTTCCCCTGCTACCTGTGGAAGGACGTCAACAGCGGCATCATCGTGTACTTCAAGCTGACCGCCGCCCAGGCCGCCGCCGCGCACACCCTGCGCATCGGCGTGACCACGGCCTACGCGAACGGCCGCCCGCAGATCGTGGTCAACGACACCTGGACCTCGGCCGTCCCCTCGCCGCCCGCCCAGCCGAGCACCCGCTCGCTGACGGTGGGCTCGTACCGGGGCAACAACTACACGTTCAGCTACAGCGTTCCCGCGTCCGCCTGGCTGACGGACACGAGTGCGTACAACACGCTGAAGATCTACGTGGCGAGCGGTTCGGGGTCGGCGTCTTTCCTCAGCGCCGGCACCTCCGTCGACGCCGTCGACCTACTGACCTGACGTCATGTTCCGCGCGTCCACTGCTGGTTGGTACCTCCGTTGCAGGTGTACGTGATGATCGCGGCGGAGTTGGCGGTGGACGCGCCGGACACGTCCAGGCACTCACCGCTCGCCCGGGCCTTGACGAGCACATAACTGCCGGACGTGGACAGGCTCCACTGCTGGGCGGTGGCGCCGGTGCAGTTCTCCTGGGTGACAGTGGCGGAGTTCTCCTGGAGGCACAGGGAACTGCCCCGGCCCATGAGTTCGTAGTAGCCGGTACCCAGGTCCTTGAACCACCACTTCTGGTTGGTGCCGCTGTTGCAGGTGTACTGGCTGATCGCGACACCCTGCCACAGCGACTGGCTGGGAACGTCCGCGCACTTGGCGCTGGACCGGCCGACGAGGGTGTTGTACGTGGCGCTCGTCCCGTTGACCGTGCCGGCGGCGGTGTCGACCGAGACCTCCGGGTACCAGGACATGGACATCGAGGTGGAGGTCGGGAAGGTCAACGGCAGCCAGACGTAGCGCGAGTCATTGACGGTGCCGCCGAAGGAGTTGCCCCAGCGGTCGCCCATGTAGAGGTACGAGGTGCCCGAAGTCCCCTGCACCGGAAGGACGTACGCGGTCTGCGAGTTGTACGTCGTCGAGTCGCCGACGTCGGCCATCGCGGTCCAGGGACCGGCGATGCTGGTCGCGGTGGCGTACTGCTGCTGGTTGGCGTTCCAGCCCGTGGCTGCCGAGGTCAGCATGAAGTAGACGCCGTTGCGCTTGAACAGCGCCGGTGCCTCGCGGTGGCCGCCCACCCACGGGTTGGCGACCAGGCTGTCGATGCCCGTGTAGTCGGCGGTGAGCTTGTAGATCTGGAGGTCGTAGTTCTCGCGGGCCGCCGACACCATGTAGCCGGTGCCGTCCGTGTCGACGAAGGTCGTGATGTCACGGGACATGTACTGGCCGAGCGGCTGGAAGCTGCCCTGGTAGGTGTAGTTCCCGTCGACCGTGTCCGAGACGGCGACGGCGGCGCGCGCCTCGCTGTAGTCGACGCCGTTCTCCTTGTGCATCCACATGACGAACTTGCCGGTGGACGCGTTGTACATGACCTTGGGCCGCTCGATGTAGGCGGTACCCAGCTCGGAGGCGCTGGACTGGGTCAGGACGTGGTTACGGAACTCCCAGTTCTTCAGGTCCGTGGAACGGTAGGCGTCCACGTACCGGAAGGTGTTGTCGGCGTTGCGGTCCTCGCCGAACCAGTAGTAGTAGCTGCCGACCCTGATGACCCCACCGCCGTGCGCGTGCACGGCGTTGCCCGAAGTGTCGGTGAACTGGGTGCCGTTGGTGATGGTCTGGGCGGCTGCCTGGGCCGGTCCGGCGGTCACCAGTGCTACGGCGAACGCACAGCACAGGGCGACAAGGATTGCGTACACACGTCTCATCTGACGCCTCTCGGAGGGGGTTCGAGATTTCGTACGGCATCTGTCATTACGAACGCCGAAAAGGTAAGGGTGTGTTACGGGAAGGTCAACGGGTCGCGCGTGACAAAGATGGACGCGAGTTTTCTGTTATCGCCACCGTCCGCGTACGTCTCCGATGACGTGCGCAGCCATACCCACAAGACAGCAGCCGCCGTGGGCGCCCTCGCGACCGTCGCCTTCCTGGTCACCGCGCCTCCCTCTTTTGGCTCCGTTCGCCTCCGGGGCGCTCCAGCCGGTGTCGAGAGCCCCTCCGGCTCGGTCGCGGCGGCCTCGGCCGCCGGCGGCCGTGACGCCACCGCCGACGTCCTCGCGGACCGGGACATCACGCTCACCGGCGACACGGTGGTCACCGTGCCGTCCGGCACGACGACGTACGACGGGGTGTTCCGCGGCCAGGGCACCCTCACCGTGCGCGGCGGCGGCACGCTGATCCTCAACAAGGACAGCGACTTCACGCTCCCGGCGGCCCGGCAGCGGCAGAAGGTGACCACCCAGGGCGGCAACCACCCGTACACCACCGTGAGCAACCCCGACCCGCCTGCGATCACCGTCGAGCGGGGCGCCACCCTCCAGTACGGCACCGGCGGCGGCACCGGTCTGATCGGCCACTTCCCCTACAACACGCCCGGTTACCAGCTGAACCAGCTCAACGTGCGCGTCGACGGCACCCTGCGCCTCTCCCTCACCCGCACCTTCAACATCGGCACCATCAGCGGCTCGGGCCTGGTCACCCAGCCGCGCAACATGTGGGGCACCCTCGACCTGGCCGGCACCCACCCCTTCTCCGGAGTGATCGACAACGGCACCGGCATGGCGGTGGGCCGCCCCGAATACCCGGTGGCGCTCCCGAACGCCCGCGCCATTCTCAACCAGGGCTCCTGGATCATCGACACCCCGCTGCACCAGACGATCACCCTGCGCCAGAACTTCTACCAGCGCGCGTACGGCAGCGATGTCAACGTGCACTCGCGGCCAGGCAGCAAGGTCGTGCTCACCGGCCAGTACGGCTACAGCGACCAGGGCGGCGACACCGACCCGTCGTTGAGCGACCCGGGCATCAACTGGCGTCCCATTGCTCATCAGTTGAACAAACGCGGCACCAACATCGAGGGTGCGGACGTCCAGTGGGGCGACGGGACCACCCACAAGATCTTCATGCCGGGGACGAAGGACACCGTCTACATCAACCTGCACATGGCGAGCGGCGTCCGGTCCCGGCTGACCTTCGCCTACGACGGTCCCGTCACCCTGGGCGCGCCCATCGGCGGCGGCCGGTACCACGACACACTCGCCGCGCCCGGCGCCGGGGACGTCGTGATCAAGGGGACGCCCGGCAACGACGTGACCTTCGCGGCACAGCAGTACTACGACGGGTCGACGACCATCGAGAAGGGCGCCGTGCTGCGGCTGGGCTCGGGCGCGCGGGGCGCTGACGGCTCGCTGCTGAGCGGCACCGAGCGCAGACGGATCGTCGACAACGGCACGCTGATCGTCCGCAACACCGCAACTCCCCTGCCACTGACCCGTGTCGGCGGCATCGGCGGGCTCACCCAGTCCGGCTCCGCGACGACGACCCTGACGGGCGGCGAGGTGTCGTACACGGGCCCGACGACAATCACCAAGGGCACGCTCGCCCTCGCCTCCGGCGCCACGCTCGCGCACAGCAAGGCGATCCGGCTCACCTCGGCCGGCGCGCGGCTGGACGTGCGGACGACGGGACTTCGAGTGTCCACGTCCCTCAGCGGCAAGGGCACGGTACGAGGTGCGGTCGTCAACGACGGCGAGGTCTCGGGCGCCCTCACGGTGACCGGCGACTACACCCAGGGTGCGAAGGGCACGCTGGTCCTGCGCGATCGGCCCCTGAAGGTGACGGGCGGGGTACGGCTGGCCGGGGACCTCGATCTGTCGGCCGCCGGGACCGACCCCGCCCGCGAGATCAGGGTGCTCGACCACACCGGCCGGGCGAGGACGACCGGCGCCTTCTCCGGCCTGCGCGAGGGCGCCGCGCTCGCGCTCGCCGACACGACGTACCGGATCAGTTATCGCGGGGGCGACGGCAACGACGTCACTCTGAAGGCCGTGTCGAACCATCGGACCGTGGCGGCCCCGTCCCCTTCCACGTCCGGGACTCCGTCCGTGAAGAACTCCACCGCCGTCGGCGACAGCGAGAACGCGAACTCGTGGTGGCCGCTGCTGCTCGCACCGCTTCTGGCCGCGCTCGCCGTGCCGATCGTCCGGCGGGGGCGGTCACGGCGGCGCGGCGGACGGCGGCACGCGGCCTCCCGGTGAGTCATGGGTGGACGACGGTCACCCCGCGTTCCGCGAGTTCCGTCATGACGGGATCGGGATCTCCGTGGTACTCGCTGTACCACATGCGGTAGAGCATGGTGACGTGCTTCAGGGACGGCATGCCGAGCAGGGGACGGCAGTCCTCCAGGTCGCGGCAGTGGCCCCAGGTTGATCTCCGTGAGTCCGGACAGTCCCGTCAGCGCACCGAGGTCCCGCAGCTCGGACAGGCCCCGGATGTCGAGTTCGCGAAGGCTCGTGTGGCCGGCCAGGCGGGACAGGTCCTTACAGTCCAGGCCGGACAGACAGAGCGTCTCGATTCCCCCGGCGGGTATGTCCTGCGCCCGGGGGCAGCTGATCAGACTCAGACTCCGCAGGTCGGGGCAGTCCGCCAGGGCACGCAGCGAGTCCAGGACGCGGTTGCGGGAGAAGACCGCCTCGCGCAGGGGGGAGCCGGCCAGGCCGTCGGCGTCCGTGAGCAGGGCGCAGTCCAGGACGGCCAGTTCGCTCAGCGCGGGCAGGCCGGCGAGACCGCCGAGGCCGGTCATGGACGGACAGTCGTGGACGAGCAGCCGGGGGGCGGTGATGCCCCACGGCTGCCAGCTCCGGGCGAGCCCGGACTCGTACGCATGGGCCTCGCGGCGCCAGAAGTTCCAGTGCCTGGGGTCGTCGGTCGCGTCCCAGGCGCCGCCGGTGTCCTTGCCCCGGGTGAGTACCTTCAGGACGACGGAGCGATCATCGACGGTGACCCGCCACACGCCACCGGTGACGCCGTTCTTGAGGTTGTGGACGAGGGATTCGAAAACGGCCCGGTCCGCCGGGGCCCCGAGGATCTCCCGCACTTCGGCGCGGAGGATCTCACCGCCTTCGGTGTCGAGTTGATCGACTTCACGCATGCCCCCAGGCTAGGGCCTGTCCGGCCGGACAGGCCGGACTCTCGCGTTCCGCATCGTGGTCGTTCTGCTCATCAGACGGACATAACGGGGCTCGGCCGTCCCGATCGACTAGCGTCGTGACATGACCAGCGACACCTCCCGCAGCGCTTCCTCCCCCTCCCTCGCCGACGCCCTCGCCGACGGAACGGTCGTCCTGGACGGCGGCATGTCCAACCAGCTGGAGTCGGCCGGGCACGACCTGAGCGACGAGCTGTGGTCGGCCCGTCTGCTCGCCGAGCGGCCCGAGGCGATCACCGAGGCGCACCTCGCGTACTTCGAGGCGGGCGCGGACGTGGCGATCACCTCCAGCTACCAGGCCACCTTCGAGGGCTTCGCGAAGCGCGGCATCCCGCACGGGCGGGCGGCCGAACTCCTCGGCCTCAGCGTGGAGCTGGCGCGGGAGGCGGCCCGTCGCGCGCACGCGAAGGGTGCGACCCGGCCGCTGTGGGTGGCCGCTTCGGCCGGCCCGTACGGGGCGATGCTCGCGGACGGTTCGGAGTACCGGGGCCGGTACGGGCTGAGCGTCGCCGAACTGGAGCGGTTCCACCGCCCGCGCCTGGAGGTGCTGGCCGCCGCCGCGCCCGACGTACTGGCCCTGGAGACCGTGCCCGACGCCGACGAGGCCGAGGCGCTGCTGCGGGCGGTGCGCGGGCTGGCCGTACCGGCGTGGCTGTCGTACACCGTCGCCGGGGACCGTACGCGGGCCGGGCAGCCCCTGGAGGAGGCCTTCGCCCTGGCCGCCGACGCGGACGAGATCATCGCGGTCGGCGTGAACTGCTGCGCACCCGAGGATGTGGACGGCGCGGTGGAGACGGCGGCGCGGGTGACCGGGAAGCCGGTGGTGGTGTACCCGAACAGCGGCGAGGTCTGGGACGCCGAGGCGCGGGCCTGGAACGGGCTCTCGACCTTCACGGCCGAGCAGGTGACCGGCTGGCGGCGGGGCGGGGCGCGGCTGATCGGGGGGTGCTGCCGGGTGGGACCGGGAGCCATCACGGGGATCACCCGGGCGCTGACGCCGGTGCGGTGATCGGGTGCCGGCACCTGTGCGGTGATCAGGTGCTGACGCCCGTGCAGTAACTCCCGTGAAGCACGCGCTCAATGAGGGCTTCACGGACGGGTGATGGAGTCCCCGTACTCGTCAGCCGATCATGGAGGCCCTCTTGAACGAGCCCACCACCGAGCAACTGGACGCCTACGTACGGACCCGCCTCGCGCTCGCGGGGTTCGACCTCTCCCTGCTGCCCGAGGTGTTCGACGCGGCGACGGGGGTGCCCACACGGGACCAGGTACTGGCCAACCTGCGGTCGTTCGTGGCCTCCACTCCCGGCGCGATTTCCGGTTGGGCACCGCCCGCCGAGGGCCCCGCGTACGCGCAGCAGGCCTCACCGCCCCTCATCTACCCCTCCATCACGGAGGCCTGGACGGGGAAGGCGGACGCCCGATGAGCAGATCCCTCAACCGCCGGGTGTTCCTTGCGAGTTCGACGGCCGTGGTGAGCGGGGTCGCCTTGCCGACGGCCACCGCGGCCCAGGCCTCCACGACTCCCCGCGTCCCCGACATCCACGTACGCGAGGCGGCCCTCGCCGACCCCACCGAGGCCACGCTCACCGAGGCCGTCGTGCTCATGCGGCGCGGAAAGCTGACCTCGACGACCCTCACCGAGGCCTACCTCGACCGGATCGAGCGGTACGACGGGACGTATCAGGCGTACGCGGAGGTGACCGCGGACACGGCGCTCTCGGCCGCGCGCAAGGCGGACCGGGGGCAGGGCGCCCGGGGCGTACTGCGCGGGATCCCGCTCTGCATCAAGGACAACTACTTCACCCGAGGCGTGCCGACGCGCTGCAACTCCTCCATCTTCGAGGACTTCGTGCCGGACGAGGACGCGACGGCCGTGGCCCGGCTGAAGGCGGCCGGCGGGATCGTGCTCGGCAAGGGGCAGATGGGCCCGCTCGCCACCACCCGGGCGACGAAGCCGAACGGGACGGTGACCACGGTCAACGCGTGGACGCCCGGGGACCCGGGCGTCGACCCGGGCGGCTCCTCGACCGGGCCGGCCTGTTCGGTCGCCGGGCGCATGGCGGCGTCCTCGATCGGCACCCAGACCGGCGGCTCCATCGTGCTGCCCTCCAACCAACAGAACCTGACCGGTCTGAAGCCGACCATGGGCCGGGTGTCCATCCACGGCGTCATCCCGCTGTCCTTCACCCGCGACCACTCGGGCCCGCTCGCCCGCGACGCCATGGACGCGGCGCTCATGCTCCAGGTCATGGCCGGTCCCGACGCGAAGGACCCGCGCACGCTGGGACTTCCGGCCGTGCCCGATCTCGTACGGGCCGCCACGCCCGTTCTCTCGCGCGGCGGGGCCCTGCGGATACGCCGGGCCACCCGGATCGGGGTGCCGTCGGACTTCCTGACCGCGCAGAAGGAGCTGCGCACCGCCCTCCTGAACCAGCTGGACGCGATCCCCGGTGTCACCCTCGTCGACATCGCCTACCCCGCCGACTGGACCCTCCTGACCGGCACCTTCAACGCGGCCCGGCTCGCCGAGCGCACCGAGCCGTTCCGGCACTGGCTGCGCGAGGACCCGGCCAAGTTCGGCGTCTCGCTGCTGAGTTGGCTCCAGGGGCTGATGCTCTCGGGCGACGAGTGGATCACTGCCCAGCGCGCCAAGAACCATCTGCTGCGGGAGGTCCTGGACGGGGTCATGAACCGCTGCGACGTGCTCCTGCAGACCGGCCCCGTCCCTTTCGACATCCTGGGGCTGCCCGAGATCGCCTTCCCCATCGGCTTCGACGCGGGCGGGGTGCCGGTGGGGGCGATCCTCGGCGGGCAGCCCTACGAGGAGGACCGGCTGCTGGAGGTCGCCGCCGCGTATCAGGCGGTCACCGACTGGCACACGCGGCGGCCCGCCGACCCGGTCCCGGCCGCCGCGCGCCTCAAGGCCGTGATCGCCCGCCCCCGGCTCTCGGCGGAAGAGGTGGCCACGAACTCGGCCTGACGGCCATGACCCGGCGGGGTCGGCGCGGGCGTGACGAAGGGGTGGACGCCGGGGAGCTGAGCGGGGCACCGAGCCGCCCCGACTCGGCGTCCCACAGCGCCAGTTCACGGTCGCGCGGTCCGAGTACGGTGTGCGGTGCGCCCGCGCCGAAGATCCGGACCGGGTGCGAGGCGTCCCAGGCCTGCCAGCCCGGGTCGCCCTCGACCGCGAACCGCACCCACGCCGCGTGCATCGCGTCCGGGAAGAGGCCGTAGCCCTCCACCCCCAGCCGGTAGTTGATCGAGACGAGGACGACACCGTCCCGGGCGAAGGCGTGGCCGTCGTAGACGGGCACGGCCGACGAGCCGCGGGTCAGGGCGCCGCCATGGATCCACACCATGACCGGCAGCCGGGCGCCGGGGCCGGGTTCCGGTGTCCAGACGTTCAGGTTGAGGCAGTCGTCGCCGGGGACCACGGGGTCTGCGAGGAGCCGCGCGAACGCCTCGGAGTAGGGCGGCTTGGGCGGCGTCGGCCCGAACTCCCCCGCGTCGCGCACACCGTCCCAGGGCTCGGGCGGGACGGGTGGCCGGAAGCGGCGGGCGCCGAACGGCGGGGCCGCGTAGGGGATGCCGCGGAACACGGCGATCCCGTCCTCGTACCGGCCGCGCACCGCTCCGTAGGGAGTGGTGACCACCGGGTCGTGCGTCTGTGGAACCGAGTCCACCGCGTCCACCGCCATCCGCCCACCAGCTCCTCACCCGGCGCGTCGTTTCCTTCCACAGCAGAGCATCACACCGCCTCCGCCCGTTCCCCGGCAGGCCACGGGTGATCAGGCGAGGCCGAACCAGCCCAGGACGGTCTGGACGAGGAGAACGGTGGACATGGCGGCCACACCGACGACCACGGTGGTGGCGGCGACGCGGTAGCGCGGGCTGTTGGCCGCGGGACCGAGCAGGGAGCGGCGGTTGGTGAGGACCAGCAGGTAGACGAGGACGACGGGGCTGATCAGGCCCTGGAGGACCTGGGTGCCGATCAGCAGCTGGATGACGTTGACGGGCGTGAGGGCGACGGTGGCGCCGAGGGCGATCTGGGCGGTGAACAGGCCGAGGAACAGCGGGGCGTCACGGAAGCTGCGGGAGACCGAGCGCTCCACACCCGCGGCCTCGCCGACGGCGTAGCTCGCGGACAGCGGGACCACGGCTCCGGCGAGGGCCGACGCGCCGATCAGGCCGAGGGCGAAGAGCAGTTCGGCGCTCTGTCCCGCGACCGGTTCGAGCGCCTTGGCGGCCTCGGCGGCGGAGGTGAGCGGTCCGGTGCCGCCGATGGCCGAGGCGGTGGCGATGATGATCGTCAGGCTGATGACGCAGGCGAAGACCGCGCCGAGGATCGCGTCGGCCCGGATCAGGGGGTAGTCCTCGGGCTTGGCGCCGCGGTCCACGACACCCGCGGCGGCGTAGAACTGCATGTAGGGGCTGACGGTGGTACCGATCAGCGCGACCGCGAGCAGGATGAAGGCCTTGCTGCCCGCCATGTGGGGAAGCACCAGGTGGGAGCCGACCTGGCCCCAGTGCGGGTGGCCGAGGATCATCGCGACGGGGTAGGTGAAGAAGGCCAGCGACATGATCAGGAAGATGCGTTCGGCCCAGCGGTAGGAGCCGAACAGGACGAGCGACCACAGCAGGACGGCGGCCGGGGGGATGACGGCCCACTTGGGGACGCCGAGGAGTTCGAAGGCGGCGCCGATGCCCGCGAACTCGCTCACGACCAGGCCGGTGTTGGCCAGCAGCAGGCAGCACACGGCGAGCGCGGTGAGGCGCAGGCTGAACTGTTCGCGGATCAGCGCGCCGAGGCCCTTGCCGGTGTACGCGCCGAGCCGTACCGCCATCTCCTGGACCATGACCAGGGCGACGGTCACCAGCACCATGAAGAACAGCGTGCCGTAGGCGAACTGGGCGCCCGCGGAGGCATACGTGGCGATGCCGGCGGCGTCGTTGCCCGCGTTCGCGGCGACCAGACCGGGCCCCGCGACCGTCGCGACGACGGCCAGGCGCCGCAGGCCCTTGCGGCCGACGGGGGACCTGGTGACCGCCTCGACGGAGGCGGCGGCATCGACGGGGACGACTGCCTCGACCGAGGCGGCGGCATCGAGTTCGCGGGTCACTGCAGGAACCTCCGGAAGTGCAGCCGGCCGCGCTCGGGCAGCACGGCGTCGAGGATGTCGTCGGCCAGGATCCGGCCGAGCGGGCGCTCGGCGTCGTCCACGACGAGGAGCGAGGAGGCGCGGGCGGCGACGAGCTGGTCGGCGGCCTCGGCCAGGCGGGTGTCGGGGTGTACGACGGCGGGCGGCCCGAACTGGGCCAGCCAGACCACCAGATCGGCCACCGAGGCGGTGTCGTCGGCCACCGCCACGTCGAACAGGGAGATGTCGCCGATCAGGCGGCCGTCGTCGTCGAGCACCGCGACCGCGTCGATCTCGGTACGGTGCTCGGCCTCGGCGGCCAGAGCCGCCCGTACCTGGGCGATGGTCCGGTCCTTCGTCGTGGTGATCAGCACGGTCGTCATCGCGCCGCCCGCGGTGCCCTCACGGTGGGTCAGCAGTCCCCGCAGCTCGGCCGCCTCGGCGGTGGGCATGCGCGTGAGCAGGGTCTCGCGTTCGTCGGGGGTGAGGTCGCGCAGGGCGTCGGCGGCCTCGTCCGGTTCCATCTCGTCGACCAGCCGGGCGGCGTGCTCGGGGCGGGCCTCGCGCAGCAGGTTCTCCAGCTCGGCCGGTTCCATCTCCTCCAGGGCGTCGGCGGCCTGCTCCGGCTCCAGCCAGCCCAGCAGTTGCTGGCGCTCGCTGCGGCCGAGGTCCTCGAGGATGTCGGCGAGGTCGGCCGGGCGCAGCCGGTGCAGCGCGGAGCGGGAGGCGCGCAGCCGTACCTCGGCGGGGCCGTCGGTGGCCTGCTCGGCGAACGGCGCCACGGACTGCCAGTCCAGCACCCGTTCCGGGGTCGGCCTGGCCTGCCAGCGGCGCGGGCCCAGCCGCCGCAGCAGGGTCGGCAGGGAGACGTCCACACCGACCAGCACCACCTTGTCGACGAGCGGTGCGAGGTACAGGTCGGCGGCCCGGGTGACCTGCACGCCGTCCACGTCGACGAGTTGGTGGTCCAGTACGTCCCGGGCGAGCAGCACCTCACCGGGGCGGCGGACGAAGTCGCGCAGGTCCACGCGCGCGGACCGCAGCCGCACATGACCGGCGTGCACCTTCTCCAGCGCGTCCGCGGGCAGGAACGCCCGCCGCCGGCCGATACGGATGATCAGGCCGGTGACCGGCGGGTACGGCTCGGGTCCGTAGAGCCGGGCGACCACGTCCACGACACGGCCGACCTCCTCGCCGGCCTGGTGGGTGACCGGGGCGCCGATCAGCCCGGCCAGCGAGACGAGGGAGGCGCGGACCGCCCTGGAGGCGGTGGCGCGGCGCTCCAGATGGACCCTGCGGTCGCGCAGGCGGGCCGTGGTGGACATGAGCCGAGTGTTGGCGGCCAAGGTGAACACCCCCTGGCCCCGGCATGGCGGGGCGGCAGGGCGGCACGGGACGGCACTCCCCCGGTGACCGGCGGCGTCGGACCGCACGCACACACCACGACGTCCCGCTGGGCACGGGCCGGGCGGGTACGGCCGACAGCGGACACGGCGCGGACCGCGGGGTACGGTCAGCCGGACGGGGCGGGGAGGGGCTGTCCCGGGCCGCGGAAGGACGGCGAGAAGAACGAGGACAACGCGGGCAGGGGCCGACTATGACCCGGACTACTGTCCATCACGCCTCCTCCCGGTCCACGCACGTGCGGACGCCTCACCGAACGAGGTGTCCCGTCAAACCGTGGCAAGACTACGTCTCCCCCGCCCCGGTCACCGCCGTCATGACCAGCCCTTGACCGCATCCCTGCCGGGCTCCTACCTGCGGGGGATGTCGTACCGGGCACGAATTGGTTGCGGCCAGGACTTCCCACGACGGCCGGCGGCGGCACTGCGGCAGCATGACAGCCCATGAGCAGAGACCGCTATGTCGACTTCCTGCGTGCGTGGGCGATCGGCCTGGTGGTGCTCGGCCACTGGCTGATCACCGCCCTGGTCCGGGAGCCGGACGGAGAGATCCGCGCGCCGGAGCTGCTGGCGACCGTGCCCTGGACCCAGTGGCTGACGCTGGGGTTTCAGATCATGCCGCTGTTCTTCCTCGCCGGGGGTTATGCGGCGGGCGGCAGTTGGACACGGGCCCGGGCGGCGGGCGGTACGGCCGCCGGATGGGTCGGAGCGCGGGCGCTGCGGCTGCTGCTTCCGGCCGCCGTGTACAGCATTCTTGTGCTGTCCGCCGTAGGGATCTGCTCGACGGTCGGCGTGGACCCGAACACCCTTGAACTGGTGGGCTGGGCGATGGCGATGCAGTTCTGGTTCCTTCCGGTGTATCTGCTGCTCAGCGCACTGACCCCGCCGCTGCACGCGGCGCACCGGCGCTGGGGGCTCCTCGTCCCGGTGGCGATGGGCGCGGTCGCCCTCGTGGCCGGCACCCTGGTGGTGACGGTGCACACGCCGTACGTCGGACTGCTCGACTACGTGCTCGTCTGGGGCGTGGCCTACCAACTGGGTTTCTGCTGGCGGGACGGCCTGCTGACGGAGCGCCGGCCGCTGACGGCCGCGCTGGCGGCGGGCGGCGGACTGGCCTTCACCGCGCTGATCACCCTCGGGCCGTTCCCGGTCAGTCTGATCCTGGTGACCGGGCAGACCCCCAGCAACACCGATCCGCCGTCGGCGGCGATGCTGGCGTGGGCGGTGGCCCAGGTCGGTCTGTGCCTGCTGGCCGCGCCCGCGGTACGGCGGCTGCTGGACCGAGAGCGGGTGTGGCGGGCGGTGCGCCCCGTGGGCGGTGCCAGCATGACGCTGTATTTGTGGCACATGCTGCCGGTGCTGATCGTCGCCGCCGCGTTCTATCTGACCGGCCTCGCGCCCGAACCCACCCTCGGGTCCGCGGCCTGGTGGGGACTCCGATTGCCGTGGCTCCTCGTGCTCGGCGCCGTCCTGACCGGTGTCGTGCGGGCGCTGCGTCCACTGGAGCGCGGGCTGGCCCTCCTCCACGAACGGACTCGCCCGGATCCCGACTCGCCCCGCCTGTGGCTGCCCTGGCTCGGCCTGACGACGGCCGTCACCTCCCTGACCCGCTTCGCCACCCGGGGCTTCGCACCCGACGGCCGGTTCCCCGTCCTGCCCACGCTGGGGCTGCTGTTGGGCACGACACTGCTGATGGCGGGTCGGCGGACGACGGTCGACCGGAACCCGGGCGAGCCCAAGGAGGTTCTGCGGAAGGCCGCCTGACGCCACGTCGATCGCCGTCGGCGGGCCGGACGGTCGGCAGATTTCAGGACCTTCCCCGTGTCGTCCATGGCTTCACGGAAGGCCGATCCGTCCGGTCAGAGCCGTCCGAGGAGCTCTCTTTGGTGCGCATCGCGAAGGAAGACGCCGAGATCATCCGACGGGACTGCGGTCCCGGGGTCGTCGAGGCACGTCACCAGCGCACGAACCGGGACGCGACCGATCTCGGCCGGTCGCATGTTGGGCACTACCCAGCCGCACGTTCGGTATTTCGAAAGTTTCGGCCCGCGAGGAGTCCCGTGAACTTCCGTCAATCCCCTCCCCTTCACGCCGTGTTGAGGCGGCCTTAATGTAGAAAGCGGTTGCTACGCGGTCGCGGTACCGGTCGCGCGAGCAGTGCTGTTCGAAACTTTCGACGGGCCCTCGGGCGGGCCGGGGAGGCGGGCTCTCGTGGTGCGTACGGGAAGCGTGACCGGGCCGACGCTGGCGGTCGTCGCCCGCGAGGCGGGGGTCTCGGTGCCGACGGCGTCGAAGGTGGTCAACGGCCGGGAGGACGTGGCGCCGGAGACCCGCCGCCGGGTCACCGAGGCGCTCGACCGGCTCGGCTACGTCCGCAGACCCCGCTTCGAGGCGGCAAAGCCACCGGGGCTGGTCGACCTCGTGGTGCACTCGCTGGAGAGCTCCTGGTCGGGCGCGGTGCTGCACGGGGTGGAGGGCGCGGCGCACGACGCGGGCCTGGAGGTGGTCGTCTCGGCCGGTCTGACCCGGACCAGGGGCGGGCGCCCGGAGCGCGGCTGGCTGGACAAGCTCACCACGCGGGGCTCGGCGGGCGTGCTGTTGAACCTGGCCGAGCTCACCCCGTCCCAGTACGCCTGGCTGGAGCAGCACCGCATCCCGTTCGTGATGATCGACCCGGTGCTCGAACCGCCGGCCGGTGTCGTGTCGGTGGGCGCGGCCAACTGGCAGGGCGGGGTGCTGGCTACGGAGCACCTCCTCTCCCTCGGCCACGAACGCATCGCCGTCATCGGCGGCTTCCGTCGCAAGATGTGCGGCAGCGCCCGGGTTGCCGGCTACCGCTCGGCCCTCGCCTCGGCCGGGATCGGACACCGCCCCGAGTACGTCCGTCACGGCGGCTTCAGCGAGACCGGCGCCCACCGCAGCATGCGGGAACTCCTCGACCTCCCCGAGCCGCCCACCGCAGTCTTCGTCTGCTCCGACAGGATGGCCCTGGGCACCTACCGAGCCCTGTCCGAACGGGAGTTGAGCGTCCCGGACGACATCAGTGTGGTCGGCTTCGACGACCTGCCCGAGTCCCGCTGGGCCACCCCGGCCCTCACCACCGTGCGCCAGCCGCTCTCCGAGATGGCCGCGACGGCACTGCGCCTGCTCGTGCGGATGATGGCGGGCGAGCAACCCGAGGGCAACCGTACGGAGTTGTCGACGCGTCTGGTGGAACGGGCGAGTACGGGGCCGGCACCGGGCAGTGGGAGAGCGGCCGAATCGCTCAGAGGGCGGCTGCCCAGGTGATGCCGCCGAGCAGATGCGCACGGAAGTCCGGGTCTTCGAACGCCTCCGAGGCATGCCCGAGCGCAGTGTAGAAGACCCGGCCCGCGCCCTGTTCCCGGCACCACACGAGGGGATGGTCCCGGCCCATGCCGCCACCCTCGTAGGAGGATTCGTCGGCGGAGGCGAGGACGCGGACAGCATCGCGCGGGCTGGTCCGGAAGTCGTACCACTCGTCGGTGAACTCCCAGACGGGCGGCAGATGTCCGGTCGCCGGATGTCCGCGGTCCTCGACGACGGCCTTGCCCGGCTGGTACTCCGGGTGCCGGTCGAAGCGCGCGCCGAGGAGTTCGCCGTAGTACGGCCAGTCGTACTCGGTGCAGGCGGCGGCATGCACTCCGACGAACCCGCCGCCGCCCTCGACGTACGCCGCGAGCCGGGTCCGTCCTTCCGGGGTCAGGACGTCCCCGCTGGTGGAGAGGAAGACGACCGCCACGTACGGGTCGAGGGGCGTCTCGAACGCGGCCGGGTCCTCGGTGGCGTCGACGCCGAAGCCGTGGGTCGCGCCCAGGGAGCGTACGGCGGCGACGGCGGCCGGGATGGAGTCGTGCCGGTAGGCGGTGGTCCGGGTGTAGGCGAGAACACGGGTGGTCACGGGCGCGAGCCTACGCCTGGGGATCGTCTTCGGCTGCGGGGTGGGGGCGAAGCCCCGGGGAAGCGGCCGGGGGCGAGGCAACTCACGCTCAACGCGTGGTACCCGCCTCGTTGTTGGGTGCCCCGTCCCCCGTCGACGGCAGGTCGCCCCGCTCCACCGGCGCCGTGGCCGTCGTCGGAGCCGGTGGCAGGACGGCGGCGAGTTCACCACCGGGAGCAACAGCACGCGCACAGGTCGGATCGTGGCAGCCATCCTGCCGCACGGGTGTTCCACAGGTGCATGTCTGCACAGATACACGTCAGTTCACGGCGGTGAACACGCCCACCGCGAGGAAGGCCACTGCCGCGAACGCCTTGACGGCCACCGGTCCCGTCATGTGCCGCCACATCCGCACTCTGCGGCCCGCTGCGGGCTGTGCGGCGGACGGATCACGGGCACGGTCGGCCCGGTGAGGCCGGTTCCGGTCGCCCCAGAGGGACTCTGTCCGATTCGTTCAAGACCCGCTTCCCGCCCCCTGCCTACGGTGTCCCCATGACTCCACGATTCGCCGTGATCGACCTGGTCGCCTCCGACATGGCCGCCACGCTCGCCTTCTACCGCCGCCTCGGCCTCGTCTTCCCCGAGGGCGCCGAGGACCAGCCGCACGTCGAGGCCGAACTGCCCGGCGGCTCCCGGCTGGCGATCGACACCGAGGAGACGATCCGTTCGTTCCACGCGGGGTGGCGGCCGCCGGCCGACGGGGGCGGCCGGATGTCGCTCGCCTTCGGCTGCGAGGGCCCGGCGGAGGTCGACTCCGTCTACGAGGACCTGGTCGGCGCCGGGTACCACGGCGAGCTCAAACCATGGGACGCGTTCTGGGGGATGCGGTACGCGGTCGTGCACGACCCGGACGGCAATGGCGTCGATCTGTTCGCGCCGCTACCCGCGCGCGAGTAGTTCACCCAGTGGGGTGCCTGCCAACTCCCTTACGTCCCGGGCCAGATGGGCCTGGTCGGCGAAGCCGGAGCGGGCCGCCGTCTCCGCGAAGGGGACCCCGGCGCGGGCGAGGGCGAGCGCCCGCTGCAGTCGCAGGACGCGGGCGAGGGTCTTGGGGCCGTAGCCGAAGGCGGTCAGCGAGCGGCGGTGCAACTGACGTGCGCTCAGGCCGAGTCGGTCGGCCGTCGCCGCGATCGACCGGCCCGCGTCCAGGGCCGTCACGACCTCCCGCAGCAGCGGGTCGGGAGGATCGGTGGCAGCCGCCCGGTCCAGCGCCACCTGCTCCAGCGCGGTCGCCGGGTCCGCGGCCGCGGCGACCCGCGCGGTGCGGCGCCGGACCTCCGAGGCGGGCCACAGGTCCGCCAGGTCGACGCGCAGGTCGCGGAGTTCGTGGGCGGGTACACCGAGGAACGTCGGCCCCGTGCCGGGGTAGAAACGGACACCCGCCCAGTGCCCGGCCGCGTCCCCGGGAACGTACGCCTGGGTGTCGGGCCCGGCGACGAGCAGTCGCCCCTCGTGCCAGAGCAGGTCCATGCAGCCGTCGGGAAGCACGGCCCCCACCGTGGAACCGGACGTTCCACGGGACCACACGACGGCGCCGGCCAACCGGGAAGCCCGCTCCACGTACCCGTACGTCACGCTACGCCGCCCGCGTCCGGTGCTCCTGCGGGCTGACCCCGTACACCCGTTTGAAGGCGCTGGACAGGGCGAACGCGCTGCCGTAGCCGACGTGACGGGCGATCGCCTCAAGGGTGTCGTCCGTTTCGCGCAGCCGGTCGGCGGCGAGGGCGAGGCGCCAGCCGGTGAGGTACGCCATCGGGGGCTCGCCCACGAGTTCGCTGAAGCGGCGGGCCAGCGCGGCCCTGGACACCCCGGCCTTCGCCGCGAGCGTCGCCACGGTCCAGGGGTGTGCCGGGTCGTCCTGAACGAGCCGCAGCACCCGGCCGACGACGGGGTCGGCGAGCGCCCGGTACCAGGCGGGGGCGGCGGCCTCCGGGCGGGAGAACCAGGCACGCAGCGCGGCGATCATGAGGAGGTCGAGGAGCCGGTCCAGGACCACCTCCTGGCCCGGCTCGTCGCGGACGATCTCCTCGGTGAGGATCGCGGTGAGCGGGCAGTCCCACACGTCCTGGGTGAGGGAGAGCAGCGGCGGCAGGGCGTCGAGCAGTCTGCCGTTGATCTCGCCCCGCATCATGTACGTCCCGATCAGCAACACCGTGGAGCCGTCGAGCCGGTCGCCCCAGGTGCGGACGTCCAGGTCCCACCGGCCCTTCAGGGACCGCCCGTCGGGGTAGGTGCACTCGCCGCCCGGCAGGATCACCGCCTGGGGCGGGGTCCCCGGGGCGTCCGCGCAGGTGTACGGGTCCGGGCCGCGGGCGATCGCGAGGTCACCGGCCCGCAGGAACACGCGCTCCCCCGCGTCCGGCACGATCCAGGCCTCGCCGCGCACCACGAGCATGATCGTGAGAGGGGCGCGGTCCTCGACACGTACGCACCAGGGCGGGTCGAAGCACGCACGGATCATGAAGGCGCCACGTGCCCGGGGGCCCTCCAGCAGGCCGGCGAGTGCGTCCATGGCGTCAGCGTAGACGTCTGAGGGGAGGGGACGTAGACGTCCGCTTATGGGAATGACTTCCTCGGCGATGGGAGTCCTGCCCGGGCGGCGATTCACTGGCGGTATGACGCAGAACAGGGCACGCGAAGAGCACGTACGGGACATGACGGTGCTGGTCACGGGCGCCACGGGGCGTACCGGGCGGCGGGTGGCCGAGGCCGCGCGGGCGGCGGGGCTGGGTGTGCGGGCCGCGTCCCGCGCGGCGGGGTTCGACTGGATGGACCGGTCGACGTGGGCGGACGCCCTTCGGGGTGCCGACGCGGCGTATCTCGTCCACCCCGCGGACGTCGGCTCGCCCGACGCGGCCGAGGTGGTCGGGGGTCTGGCACGGGAGGCGGTCGGGCTGGGGGTGCGGCGGCTGGTGCTGCTGTCCTCGCGGGGTGAGGAGCGGGCGCGGCCGGCCGAGGAGGCGCTGAGGGCGTCGGGCGCCGACTGGACGGTCGTTCGGGCCGCGTGGTTCGCGCAGAACTTCAGCGAGGGGCCGTTGGTGGAGGGGCTGCTCCGCGGGGAGCTGGTGTTTCCCGCCGGTGAGGTGCGGGAGCCGTTCATCGATGTGCGGGACATCGCGGACGTCGTGGTGGCCGTGCTCACCGAGGGCGACCGGTATGCCGGGCAGGAGCTCGCCGTCTCCGGGCCCCGGCTGCTGAGTTTTCGGGAGGCGGTGGCGGAGATCGCGGCAGCGACGGGGGGTGAGCTGACCTATCTCCCGGTGACGGCGCGCCAGTACGGCGATCGGCTCGCCGGGTTCGGGGTGCCGGCGGAGGAGGTCACGTTCCTCGTCGAGCTCTTCGAGAGCCTGCTCGACGGGCGCAACTCCTACCTTTCGGGGGGTGTGCGGGAGGTTCTGGGGCGGGAGCCGCGCGATTTCACTGCGTTCGCTCGGGAGGCGGCGGGGGCGGGTGTCTGGAAGGGGTAGATTCGGGCGGAACTCCGGGGTGCGTTCTTCGGGTGCGGGTGGTGGGGGTTGAGCGCGCAGTTCCCCGCGCCCCTCGGGCGGGGGCTGCGCCCCGCATCCGGCGCCCGCTCCCCACCGGCTGCTACTCGTCCGCGCAGTGGTCGTCGTCGTGCTTGCGGGGGTGGTGGGAGCTCTTCACGTGGGTGCGGAGGCGGGAGGTCACGTCCTCCGGGGGGAGGAAGCGGGACCAGCGTTCCGGGAACTCGGAGGGCATGTCCGGGTCGTCGGGGTCGGGGTCGGCGGCGCGGTGGGCGGCGGCGCGGGCGACGTACTCGGCGGCCTGCTCCTGACGCAGACGCTCGTTCGCGGCGCGGGCCGCGGCCGTGGCGGCGGCCGGCCAGACCCGGTCGATGGCTGCGTTGACCGCGGCGCCGACGAGGACGGCGAACGCGGACACACCGATCCACAGGAGGACGGCCACGGGGGCGGCGAGTGAGCCGTAGATCGTCGGGCCCTCGACCGTGCTGGTCAGATAGATGCGGAGCAGGAAGCTGCCCAAGACCCACATGGCGAGGGCGACCAGGGCACCGGGTACGTCCTCCACCCAGGGTGAGCGGACGGGCACTGACACGTGGTACAGCGTGGTCAGGAAGACGACCGAGAGCACGATGACGACAGGCCAGTACAACACCTGCACGAGCGTCGCCGACCACGGCACGATCTGCACCACCGCGTCCGGGCCCGCGACCATCAGCGGCAGCGCGATCGAGCCGATCAGCAGCGCCACGATGAACAGCAGGAACGACATCACGCGGGTCGCCACGATCCCCCGGGTGCCGTCGAGGCCGTACATCACGGTGATGGTGTCGACGAAGACGTTCACCGCGCGTGAGCCCGACCACAGGGCGAAGAGGAAACCGATGGAGATGATGTCGGGCCGGCCGCCCTTCATCACGTCGTGAAGGATCGGTTCGGCGATCTGGTGGACACCCTTGTCGGTCAGGACCGTGCGGGAGGCCTCCAGGATGTTGGACTCCAGGCTCGCGATCGAGTGCGCGCCGGTCCAGTCGTCGACGTAGCCGAGCAGTCCGATGAGGCTCAGCAGCAGAGGCGGCACGGACAGGAGTGTGAAGAAGGCGGCCTCGGCCGCCAGCCCCAGGATCCGGTACTCCATGCAGGAGTTGACGGTGTCCTTGAGCAGCAGCCAGGCGGTCCTGCGCTTCGACACGTTCCTGTACAGCGCGCGAGCGCGGTGAAAGCGGCCCACGGGAGGCCGTTCAGGTGTTTCTTTTGCCTGGTGCACGTCCTTACCGTATCCGTATGGCAGCCAGCACCCACACCGTGACCAACCAGGCTCCGCCCCTGGTCGGATATGACGTCTTTGCCGCCGACCGGGCCCTCGTGGAGGCGGTCGACCGGCATCTTGATCCAGGGCTTCTCGACGAGGCACGCGAGGAGCTGTCGCTGCTCGGGCGCACGACGGGCTCCGCGCAGGTGCAGGAGTGGGGGGTGCTGGCCAACGAGAACCCACCGAAGCTGCGCACCCATGACCGCTACGGCAACCGCGTCGACGAGGTCGATTTCCATCCCGCCTGGCACCGACTGCTCGGCAAGGGGGTCTCTGCGGGGCTGACGGCGGCCTGGAGCCGTCCCGGCGGTCACCTCAGGCGCGCGGCCGGCTTCGTCGTGTGGTCGCAGGCCGAGGCGGGCCACGGCTGCCCGCTGTCCATGACCCACGCGGCGGTGCCCGCCCTGCGCACCGACCCGGCGCTCGCCGCCCTCTGGGAGCCGCTGCTCACGTCCACCGTCTACGACCAGGGGCTGCGGCCCGCCTCCCAGAAAGCCGGTGTGCTCTTCGGGATGGGCATGACGGAGAAGCAGGGCGGCAGTGACGTACGGGCGAACAGGACCGAGGCGCGGCCCCTCGCCGAGGACGGCGCGTATGAGCTGACGGGGCACAAATGGTTCTGTTCGGCGCCGATGTCGGACGGGTTCCTGGTGCTCGCGCAGGCCCCGGGCGGCCTCACCTGTTTTCTGGTGCCTCGGGTGCTGGAGGACGGGACCCGCAACGTGTTCCGCATCCAGCGGCTCAAGGACAAGCTCGGCAACAAGTCGAACGCGTCGAGCGAGGTCGAGTTCGACGGGACCTGGGCACGCCGGGTCGGGGACGAGGGACGCGGAGTGCGCACCATCATCGAGATGGTCGCGGTGACCCGGCTGGACTGTGTGCTCGGCGCCGCGGCGATCATGCGGCAGGCCGTGGCGCAGGCCGTGCACCACTGCACCTACCGGGAGGCCTTCGGCGGCAAGTTGATCGACAAGCCGCTGATGCGCAACGTGCTGGCGGACCTGGCGCTGGAGTCGGAGGCGGCGACGACACTGGCGATGCGTCTCGCGGCGGCTTACGACAACGGCGGCGAGGACGAGCGGGCGTTCCTGCGGCTCGCGGTGCCGGCCGCCAAGTACTGGGTGACCAAGCGCTGCACCTCGGTGGCGGTGGAGGCGCTGGAGTGCCTGGGCGGCAACGGGTACGTCGAGGAGTCCGGCATGCCGAGGCTGCTGCGCGAGTCGCCGCTCAACTCCATCTGGGAGGGAGCGGGCAATGTGCAGGCCCTCGACCTGCTGCGCGCGCTCCAGCGGGAGCCGCAGGCGCTGAACGCGTTCCTGCAGGAGGTGGGCCGGGCCCGAGGCGCCGACCACCGGCTCGACGGCGCGATCAAGAACCTGCTGGGCGAACTCGCCGACCTGGACGGTATCGAGGGGCGCGGGCGCAGGCTCGCGGAGCGGGTCGCGCTGGTGCTGCAGGGGTCGCTGCTCGTCCAGTACGCGCCTCCGGAGGTCGCCGACGCGTTCTGCGCCTCACGGCTGGGCGGCGACTGGGGCTCGGCCTTCGGCACCCTGCCGCACAGTCTCGATCTGGCCACGGTGGTGGAACGGGCCCGACCGGTTTCCTGATCCGGTCTCCGCACCGGTGGCGCGGGGGTGGTGCTGCGCCGACACGGCACCACCCCCGCTCTCTGGCCCCGTTGTGAGGAGCGCGAACGCCGCACGGGCGGCGTTGCTCAAGTTTCCGACCCCGTACGGCTGTTCGCCAGGGTTGCAGGGGGTTGCAACTTTTCCGGCTTCTGTGGCCGGACTGTGTCCCTCCGTCGGCGCCGGGCGGCACTATGAGAACAGCAGTCAGTACGGGCCCGGGTGACCGTGGCCGAAAAGGGCCGGGCAGTGGTGGGCCACCGGTGCCCGAGCCCGTCCGGGGAGGACTCCGTGGCGCACTCGCCGATCGACGTGACGCGGCTCGCCGCCCTGGACGCCGCCCAGGCGGCCCGTGTGCTGCGCAAGGTGCGCGACGCCACGCTCTCCGGACAGCCCGCCCGCCTCGCGCCGCGCCCGGTGATCGAGCAGTCCTGGGAGCGCATGCTGCGCAGCGGGGTCGACCCCGACCACGACTTCCGGGCCGGGCTGCTGGTCCGCGACGAGGTCGAGCGGCGGCGCCAGGCCTCGCAGCTGCGGCATGTCCTGCCGGTGCTGCGCGAGGGCCTGGTCTCGGTCGCGGACGTCGCGCACCACATCATGGTGGTCGCGGACGCGGAGGGCCGGGTGCTGTGGCGGGAGGGCAGTGCGTCCGTGCTGCGCAAGGCCGACGGGTTCGGCTTCGAACTCGGGGCGGACTGGCGCGAGGGCATGGTCGGTACGAACGGTGTGGGCACCCCGCTGGTCGCCCGGCGCCCCGTCCAGGTCTTCTCCGCCGAGCACTTCGTGCGCACCCACCACTCGTGGACCTGCACCGGCGCCCCGATCACCGACCCGCGCGACGGCAGTCTGATCGGCGTCGTGGACGTGAGCGGGCCGCTGGACACCCTGCACCCGGCGACGCTCGCCCTGGTCGGCTCGGTGGCCAAGCTCGCCGAGGCGCGCCTGCGCGAGCTGCACCTGACCTCGCTGGAGGGGCTGCGCGCGGTGGCGGCGCCGGTGCTCGCCCGGCTCGGCGGACGCGCCCTCGCCGTGGACCAGGACGGCTGGACGGCCGCGGTCACCGGGATGCCGTACACCGGAAGGCTCGCACTGCCCAAGGCGCTCGCTGCCGGGCGGAGTTGGCTGCCGACGCTCGGGCTGTGCGTGGTGGAGCCACTGCCCGGCGGCTGGCTGCTCCGGGCCGCCGACGAGCAGGGACCCCGGCGGGCCGCGCGGATCGTCCTGGACCTGGCGCACCCGCGCCGCTCCTCGGTCACCGTCTCGTCCGAAGCGGGCTCCTGGTGCCACGAACTGAGCCCCCGCCACGCCGAGTTGCTGTATCTGCTGGCCGTCCGGCCCGCCGGGCGCAGCGCCTCCGGGCTCGCCGACGACCTGTTCGACGACCCCGGTCGTACGGTGACGGTGCGGGCCGAGATGTCGCGCGTACGGCGGTATCTCGGGGCTTTTCTGGAACACCGGCCGTATCGTTTCTGCGAGGCCGCGGAGGTCCAGCTGGTGCTCCCGGAGGACCCCCGGGACCTGCTCCCCCATTCGACGGCGCCGGCGGTGCGCAGGGCGCGGAAATCCGGGCCCCCTTGTACCGCACCGGGCCCCGACGCGTCACCCGACCGGCCGAATATGCCCCCTGCGGGAGGCAAGGAGCGTATTTCGGGACCGTCTTCCGGGGTCCTTGACCAGGCACGTGACTCTCTGACGTAGCATCCCTCCACAGGCCACCCCACCCGTCTCTCCGTCAACGTTCTGATCATGAGAGGCAGTTGGCCTACCTCGGGAGGACGCATGAAGCACCGCGGCAGGCACCGTCGTAGGCGAAGGGGACAGGCGCTGCGCGCCACCCTGGCCGGAACCGCCCTCGCGCTCACCGCGGCCGCCACGCTGATCAGCACCTCCCAGGCCACCGGCAGCAACAGTCCGGGCGCGCTGACCCCGCTCACCTCGGCCTCCGAGACCAGCAGGCTCCG
Organism: Streptomyces sp. NPDC007095; assembly: GCF_040634475.1. Lineage (NCBI taxonomy): Bacteria > Bacillati > Actinomycetota > Actinomycetes > Kitasatosporales > Streptomycetaceae > Streptomyces > Streptomyces sp. NPDC007095. Next base: position 75,726 of record NZ_JBEYFS010000006.1, on the reverse strand, counting down.
GCTGCACGAGAACCTGGTCGCCGGGGACACCCTCAGCACGCTCAGCCGGAACATGGGCGGGAACGTCGGGGTCTCCGGCGTGCTGGCGAGCGCCGACCACACGATGCGCGACGAGGCCGACTGCTCCGGGACCGAGCGGGCCGCGCTGCCGCTCGAACCGGTCGCCACCCGCGCGTACTGCTGGGCCTCGGACGACGCGCAGACCCAGCAGTGGGCGCCCGCCTCCGTCACCACCTCAGGTGACGCGGACGACGACGGCCGGTGGGGCGGCCAGCGGGTCATCCTGGCGGGCTGGAACCACGACGACCGGGCCGCGGGCGCCTCCGCCACGGACCGGGGCCTGGCCCGGGTCGCCTTCATCGACGCGAGCGACCCGGCGGCGCTCAGGTACCGCTGGGTGCTGCTGGTCGCGCCGCGCGACGGCGGCAGGGACTTCGGCGCGGTCCGCTCCCGGATGGGCGGCATGGTCTGGTACCAGGGCAAGCTGATCGTCACCGCGCAGAACGGCGCGGGGCAGGACGACTCCCTGCTCGTCTTCGACCTGCGCCACCTCCTGAAGGCGGGCGTGAACAGCGGGGCGATCGGCAAGGTACGCGGCGGCTACTCCGCGCACGGCTACCAGTACGTGCTGCCGGCCGTCGGCTCGTACAGCCCGGCGGGCGGCACGTGCGGCTCGGGCGAGGCCCGGGCGAACCCCTGTTTCGGTTCCCTCTCGCTGGACCGCACCTCGACGCCGGACAGCCTGGTCGCCGCCGAGGCGGCACCGGCCGACGGCACGGAGCGGACCCGGATCTGGCGGTACTCGTACAGCACCGTCGCCGGCCGGGCGGGGTTGCTCGGCAGCGACTCCCTGGGGCGGGTCGACGCGCGCGAGGCCTACACGACCAAGGCCGCCGGGCTCTCGGGCGTCCTCTCGTACACGCCGGCCGGGGCGCGCAGGGCCGACTGGTATGTCGGCCACACCCCTGCCAGCGGTGGCCGGCACGGCACGCTGTGGCGCCAGAGCGGGCACACCGCCGAGGCGGTGCAGTGCACCGGGGACCAGTCCTACGCCTGCTGGGGCCAGCACACCGCCTCCCTGTCCTACTGGCAGGAGACCGGCGAACTGTGGACCCTTACCGGTGCGGACCCGGACACGACACCCGAGCGCGTGCTGTACGCGGTCCCCTTGACCGCGGTGGACAAGTCCCTGGGCTAGAGCCTGGAGGGGGTTCTTCGGCTGCGGGTGGGTGGGGGCTGGTAGCGCGGTTCCCCGCGCCCCTTGAAGGGCGTCGGCGCGCGACTCCCGGCCCGTCGAAGACACCTGGCCCGCTTTGGAGCGCGGCGCAACCCCGTGGTTCCCTGGCCCCCATGAGCAACGTCACTGTGACCACCTGGTCCCTGGAGCAGACCGCGTCGAGCGACCTGCTCCCCGCGATCGCGCCCGACGGCGACGTCCGGATCGTGCGCTCCGAAGTCCCCTCGCCCGAGTTCAGCCGCTTCCTGTACGCCTCCGTAGGCGGAGACATCCGCTGGACCGACCGCCTGAGCTGGACGTACCCCCAGTGGCTGGGGTTCCTGGACCGCCCCGGCGTGGAGACCTGGGTCGCCCACGACCGGGGAACGCCCGCGGGCTACGTCGAGCTGGACCCGCAGGACGACGGCGTCGTGGAAGTCAGTTACTTCGGGTTGATCCCGGCCTTCCGGGGCCGCCGGATCGGCGGGCACCTGCTCTCCTACGGGGTGGCACGCGCCTGGGACCTGGCGGAGCGCTGGCCGGGACGGCCGGAGACGAAGCGCGTCTGGCTGCATACATGCAGCAAGGACGGGGAGCACGCGATGGACAACTACCTGCGCCGCGGCTTCAAGCTCTTCGACACCAAGGTGGAGGAGGAGCCGGAGGTCGCCACACCCGGACCCTGGCCGGGCGCACGGGCGCTCTGACCTGCCACGGACCGACCCTCGGCCCGCCATCCGGCGGGCACCGGGCCGTCGGATCGTCCATTCATGCCCAGCCGTGTGACCGACAACACCTTTGTCTCGCCATTCGGGACAAGGGTGTCCACATGATGGATGACGGTGGACTGGTCCGAGATCCCCGTGACACGCTTCCGTCATGTCTGGAACTGGAATTGCCTTGGTGAGTCGGCGGCACGTCGACCTCGGCCGCATGTCCAGCGCCATCTGTCCGGCGAGCTGACAGCCCCGGCCCAGCCGACATTCTCCCTTTTGCCTCCCTCTGCGCAATGACGCGCGCGCACTTCCGTATGCGCCCGCATGCGCAGATGAGAGCCGTTCTCCTTCCTGTCCCGCAGTCCCGAAGGACGTATCAGCCATGGCCGCCACCCCGCAGAATCCCGCCGCCGCGCCCCGCCGCAAGGTGAGTCGTCACCGCGGCGAGGGTCAGTGGGCCGTGGGTCACTTCACCCCGCTCAACGGAAACGAACAGTTCAAGAAGGACGACGACGGTCTCAATGTGCGGACACGCATTGAGACGATCTACTCGAAGCGCGGCTTCGACTCGATCGACCCCAACGACCTTCGTGGACGTATGCGCTGGTGGGGGCTGTACACCCAGCGCAAGCCCGGGATCGACGGCGGCAAGACCGCGATCCTGGAGCCGGAGGAGCTGGACGACAAGTACTTCATGCTGCGCGTCCGCATCGACGGCGGCCGGCTGACCACCGACCAGCTGCGCGTCATCGGCGAGATCTCGCAGGAGTTCGCGCGCGGCACCGCCGACCTCACCGACCGCCAGAACGTGCAGTACCACTGGATCCGTATCGAGGACGTCCCCGAGATCTGGAACCGGCTCGAAGCCGTCGGGCTGTCCACCACCGAAGCCTGCGGTGACACGCCCCGCGTCATCCTCGGCTCGCCCGTCGCCGGCATCGCCGAGGACGAGATCATCGACGGCACCCCGGCCATCGACGAGATCCACCGCCGGATCATCGGCAACAAGGACTTCTCGAACCTGCCCCGCAAGTTCAAGTCCGCGATCTCCGGCTCGCCGCTGCTCGACGTGGCACACGAGATCAACGACGTCGCCTTCGTCGGCGTGAACCACCCGGAGCACGGCCCCGGCTTCGACCTCTGGGTCGGCGGCGGCCTCTCCACCAACCCGAAGATCGGCCAGCGCCTCGGCGCCTGGGTCCCGCTGGACGAGGTCCCGGACGTCTACGAAGGCGTGATCTCGATCTTCCGCGACTACGGCTACCGGCGCCTGCGCACCCGTGCCCGTCTGAAGTTCCTGGTCGCCGACTGGGGCGTGGAGAAGTTCCGCCAGATCCTGGAGGACGAGTACCTCAAGCGGAAGCTCGTCGACGGCCCGGCGCCCGACCAGCCGGTCGCCCGCTGGCGCGACCACGTCGGGGTGCACCGCCAGCAGGACGGCCGCTTCTACGTCGGCTTCGCGCCGCGCGTCGGCCGCGTGGACGGCACCACCCTCACGAAGATCGCCGAGCTGGCCGCGGCACACGGCTCGGGCCGGCTGAGCACCACCGTCGAGCAGAAGATGATCGTGCTCGACGTGACGGAGGACCAGGTCGACTCGCTGGTGGAGGGCCTCGAAGCCCTCGACCTGACCGTCAGGCCCTCCACCTTCCGGCGCGGCACGATGGCCTGCACCGGCATCGAGTACTGCAAGCTCGCGATCGTCGAGACCAAGGCGCGCGGTGCTTCCCTGATCGACGAACTCGAGCGCCGTATCCCCGAGTTCGAAGAGCCCATCACCATCAACATCAACGGCTGCCCGAACGCCTGCGCCCGTATCCAGGTCGCGGACATCGGTCTCAAGGGCCAGCTGGTCCTCAACGACCAGGGCGAGCAGGTCGAGGGCTTCCAGGTGCACCTGGGCGGCGCGCTCGGCCTGGAAGCCGGCTTCGGCCGCAAGGTCCGTGGCCTGAAGGTCACCTCGGACGAACTGCCCGACTACATCGAGCGGGTCCTCAAGCGCTTCCAGGCGGAGCGCGAGGACGGCGAGCGCTTCGCCACGTGGGCCACCCGCGCCTCTGAGGAGTCGCTGTCATGAGCGAGCGGGCCGCTCCCTTCTACTGCCCCTACTGCGGCGACGAAGACCTCCGTCCGAGCGAGCAGGGCCACGGCGCGTGGGAATGCGCGGCATGCAACCGAGCCTTCCAGTTGAAGTTCCTCGGGCTGCTCGCCCGTGGGGTTCAGCGCAACGAAGGCGGAGGGGACGAGATATGACGACGATTCAGAAGGACCGGGAAGACCGTACGGCCGAGGATCTGAAGCGGCTCGCCGAGCAGGCGGGGCGTGACCTCGAGGACGCCTCGGCTCTGGAGATCCTCCAGTGGGCCGTCGAGACCTTCGGCAAGACGTTCTGCGTGACCTCCTCCATGGAGGACGCGGTCGTCGCCCACCTCGCCTCCCGCGCCCAGCCAGGCGACAGCCAAGTCGACGTAGTCTTCCTCGACACCGGCTACCACTTCCCCGAGACCATCGGCACCCGGGACGCGGTCGAGGCCGTGATGGACGTCAACGTCATCACCCTCACCCCGCGCCAGACCGTCGCCGAGCAGGACGCCGAGTACGGCCCCGAGCTGCACGACCGCGACCCCGACCTGTGCTGCGCCCTGCGCAAGGTCAAGCCCCTGGAAGAGGGCCTGACCAGGTACGACGCCTGGGCGACCGGACTGCGCCGCGACGAGTCCCCGACCCGGGCGAACACCCCGGTCGTCGGCTGGGACGAGAAGCGGCAGAAGGTCAAGATCTCGCCGATCGCCCGGTGGACACAGGACGACGTGGACGCGTACGTCGCCGAGCACGGCGTCCTCACCAACCCGCTGCTGATGGACGGCTACGCCTCCGTCGGCTGCGCACCCTGCACCCGCCGTGTTCTGGAGGGCGAGGACGCCCGCGCCGGACGCTGGGCGGGACGATCCAAGACCGAGTGCGGGCTGCACGGATGACCACGACCACCCAGATCTCTCAGGAGCAGCAAGTGACGACCGGAGCCACCATCTGGCTCACGGGTCTGCCGAGCGCCGGCAAGACCACCATCGCGTACGAGCTGGCCGGCCGGCTGCGCGACGAGGGCCACCGCGTCGAGGTGCTCGACGGCGACGAGATCCGCGAGTTCCTCTCGTCGGGTCTCGGCTTCTCGCGCGAGGACCGTGACACGAACGTGCGGCGGATCGGTTTCCTCGCCGAGCTGCTCGCCCGCAACGGCGTCAAGGCGCTCGTCCCGGTGATCGCGCCGTACGCCGACAGCCGTGAGGCGGTCCGGGGGCGTCACCGGAGCGGCGGCACCCCCTACCTGGAGGTGCACGTGGCGACCCCGGTCGAGGTCTGCTCCGTACGCGATGTGAAGGGCCTCTACGCCAAGCAGGCCGCGGGTGAGATCTCGGGGCTGACCGGCGTCGACGACCCGTACGAGGAGCCCGCGTCGCCCGATCTGCGCATCGAGTCGCACACCCAGTCCGTGCAGGAGTCCGCGGCCGCGCTCCATGCGCTGCTCACCGAAAGGGGTCTCGCATGACGACCGTCGCCAGTGTCTCCGAGGAGACGGACAGCACCCCGTACGCGCTCTCGCACCTGGACGCCCTGGAGTCCGAGGCCGTCCACATCTTCCGCGAGGTCGCGGGCGAGTTCGAACGGCCGGTGATCCTCTTCTCCGGCGGCAAGGACTCCATCGTCATGCTGCACCTCGCACTGAAGGCCTTCGCCCCCGCCGCGATCCCCTTCACCCTGCTGCACGTCGACACCGGACACAACTTCCCCGAAGTCCTCGAATACCGCGACCGCACGGTCGAGAAGCACGGACTGCGCCTCCACATCGCCTCCGTACAGGACTACATCGACCGCGGAATCCTGCGCGAACGCCCCGACGGCACCCGCAACCCCCTGCAGACCGTGCCCCTCACCGAGAAGATCCAGTCCGAACGCTTCGACGCCGTCTTCGGCGGCGGACGCCGCGACGAGGAGAAGGCCCGCGCGAAAGAACGCGTCTTCTCCCTGCGCGACGAGTTCTCCCAGTGGGACCCCCGACGCCAGCGCCCCGAACTGTGGCAGCTCTACAACGGCCGCCACGCACCCGGCGAACACGTCCGCGTCTTCCCCCTGTCCAACTGGACCGAACTGGACGTCTGGCAGTACATCGCCCGCGAAGGCATCGAACTGCCCCAGATCTACTTCGCGCACGAGCGCGAGGTCTTCCAGCGGTCCGACATGTGGCTGACCGCCGGTGAGTGGGGCGGCCCGAAGGACGGCGAGACGGTCGAGAAGCGGCTCGTCCGCTACCGGACCGTCGGCGACATGTCCTGCACGGGCGCCGTCGACTCCGACGCGACCACGCTGGACGCCGTGATCACCGAGATCGCCGCCTCCCGCCTCACCGAGCGGGGCGCCACCCGCGCCGACGACAAGATGTCCGAGGCCGCGATGGAAGACCGCAAGCGCGAGGGGTACTTCTAGACATGACCAGCACCACCGAACCCACCGAGCCGCTGTCGGTCGAGCAGTTGTCGGCCACCACGCTCCTGCGCTTCGCGACCGCCGGCTCCGTCGACGACGGCAAGTCCACGCTGGTCGGACGTCTGCTGCACGACTCCAAGTCGGTCCTGACGGACCAGCTGGAGGCCGTGGAACGGGCCTCGGCGAGCCGTGGCCAGGACACCCCCGACCTCGCCCTCCTCACCGACGGCCTGCGCGCCGAGCGCGAACAGGGCATCACCATCGACGTCGCCTACCGCTACTTCGCCACCGCGCGCCGCCGGTTCATCCTCGCCGACACCCCCGGGCATGTGCAGTACACCCGGAACATGGTCACCGGCGCCTCGACCGCCGACCTGGCCGTCGTCCTCGTCGACGCCCGCAACGGCGTCATCGAACAGACCCGCCGGCACGCGGCCGTCGCCGCGCTGCTGCGCGTCCCGCACGTGGTCCTCGCCGTCAACAAGATGGACCTCGTCGAGTACAAGGAGTCCGTCTTCGCGGCGATCGCCGAGGAGTTCACGGCGTACGCCTCCGAGCTGGGCGTTCCCGAGATCACCGCGATCCCGATCTCGGCGCTCGCCGGTGACAACGTGGTGGACGCCTCCGCGAACATGGACTGGTACGGCGGCCCGACGGTCCTGGAACACCTGGAGACGGTCCCGGTCAGCCACGACCTGGGACACTGCCACGCCCGTCTGCCCGTGCAGTACGTGATCCGCCCGCAGACCGCCGAGCACCCCGACTACCGGGGGTACGCCGGTCAGATCGCCGCCGGTACCTTCCGGGTCGGCGAGAGCGTGACCGTGCTGCCCTCCGGGCGCACCACGAAGGTCGCCGGGATCGATCTGCTGGGCAAGCCGGTCGACGTGGCATGGACCCCGCAGTCGGTGACCCTCCTGCTGGAGGACGACATCGACGTCTCGCGCGGCGACCTGATCGTGCCGAGCAAGGACGCTCCCCCGACCACGCAGGACGTCGAGGCGACCGTCTGTCACGTGGCCGACCAGCCGCTCACCGTGGGCCACCGGGTGCTGCTCAAGCACGGCACCCGCACGGTGAAGGCGATCGTCAAGGACATCCCGTCCCGGCTGACACTGGACGACCTGTCGCTGCACCCGCACCCGGGCCAGCTCGTCGCCAACGACATCGGCCGCGTCAAGATCCGTGCCGCCGAACCGCTTCCGCTCGACTCGTACGCCGACTCCCGGCGCACCGGCGCGTTCATCCTCATCGACCCGGCGGACGGCACCACGCTGACCGCCGGCATGGTCGGCGAGTCGTTCGCCGCGCCGCAGCCGGTCAAGGACGAGGGCGACGACGACGGGTGGGACTTCTGACATGACGTCCACCGACTTCTACTCCACGTTCGCCAAGGAGGGCGGCCGCGTCGGCAGCGGCGCCCTCGGCAGCGGGCAGGGCGGAGTGGCGCGATGTGCGGAATGACGTACGCGCACTGCCTGCGCGCCCCGTCCCCCCACCCGACGTCCCGGATGCGACGACGAAGACCTGCCGACCTCCCGGCCACGACCTGAAAACGTGACCGCCGGGCCAACGAGAGGAACCCCTCCCGTGCCTGCCATCCGCTCGAACCTTGTACGCCGTGGCATAGCCGCCGCCGTCGCACTCCCCTTGCTCGCGCTCGCCGCCTGCAGCTACGGCTCCGAGTCGAAGAGCGACTCCTCCTCCAAGGAGAAGGTCGCCGCCGGATCCTCGAAGATCGACGGCCTCGACACCGTGAAGATCGGCTACTTCGGCAACCTCACCCACGCGACCGCGCTGGTCGGCCGCCAGGAAGGTCTCTTCCAGAAGGCGCTGGGCGGCACGAAGGCGGAGTACTCCATCTTCAACGCGGGCCCCTCCGAGATCGAGGCCCTGAACTCGGGCTCGATCGACATCGGCTGGATCGGCCCCTCGCCGGCGATCAACGGTTTCACCAAGTCCCAGGGCAAGAGCCTGCGCATCATCGGCGGTTCGGCGTCCGGCGGCGTGAAGCTCGTGGTGAATCCGAAGAAGATCAAGTCCCTGAAGGACGTCAAGGGCAAGAAGATCGCGACCCCGCAGCTCGGCAACACCCAGGACGTGGCGTTCCTCAACTGGATCGCGGACCAGGGCTGGAAGGTCGACGCGCAGAGCGGCAAGGGCGACGTCTCGGTCGTCCGTACGGACAACAAGATCACCCCGGACGCCTACAAGTCCGGCTCCATCGACGGCGCCTGGGTGCCGGAGCCGACCGCGTCCAAGCTGGTCGCCGAGGGCGGCAAGGTCCTGCTCGACGAGGCCTCGCTGTGGCCCGACAAGAAGTTCGTGATCACGAACGTCATCGTGTCGCAGAAGTTCCTCAAGGAGCACCCGAAGGTCGTCGAGGCCGTGCTGAAGGGCTCGGTCGACACCAACAAGTGGATCAACGCCAACCCCGACCAGGCGAAGGCCGCGGCCAACGCCCAGCTGAAGGTCGACTCCGGCAAGGAGCTCCCGGCGAACGTCCTCGATCCGGCCTGGAAGTCCATCCAGATCACCAATGACCCGCTGGCCGCCACCCTCAGCACCGAGGCGGAGCACGCGGTCAAGGCGGGCCTGCTGGAGAAGCCGGACCTGAACGGGATCTACGACCTCACGCTCCTGAACAAGGTCCTGGGGGCCGCGGGCGAGAGCACGGTCGCCGACGCCGGTCTCGGCGTCAAGTAAGGACCCACACCGATGAGTTCCCAGGAGGTGACGACCATGGCCACGACCCTCGCCAAGGCCGCCGACGGCGCCGAAGTGGTGGAGCAAGCCGCCCGGATCGAGCATGTCTCGAAGTCCTTCGCCGGACCGGCAGGGCAGCAGCTCGTCCTCGACGACATCACCCTCGATGTCGCGCCGGGCGAGTTCGTCACCCTCCTGGGGGCCTCGGGGTGTGGGAAGTCGACGCTGCTCAACCTGGTCGCGGGCCTCGACGCCCCGACCTCGGGCAGCATCACGACCAACGGGCGTCCGGCCCTGATGTTCCAGGAGCACGCCCTCTTCCCGTGGCTGACCGCGGGCAAGAACATCGAACTCGCCCTGCGGCTGCGCGGCGTGGCGAAGTCCGAGCGCCGCGACCGGGCGGAGGAGCTGCTCGAACTCGTCCGTCTGAAGGGCGCGTACGGGAAGCGGGTGCACGAGCTGTCCGGCGGTATGCGCCAGCGCGTCGCGATGGCCCGCGCGCTCGCCCAGGACAGCCAGATCCTGCTGATGGACGAGCCGTTCGCGGCGCTGGACGCCATCACGCGCGACGTCCTGCACGACGAACTGACCCGGATCTGGCGCGAGACCCAGCTGTCCGTCCTCTTCGTCACCCACAACGTGCGTGAGGCGGTGCGGCTGGCCGAGCGGGTCGTCCTGCTGTCCTCCCGCCCCGGCCGGGTGGCCCACGAGTGGCGGGTCGACATCCCGCAGCCGCGCCGTATCGAGGACGCGGCCGTGGCGGAGCTGTCCGTCGAGATCACCGAACAACTGCGTGGGGAGATCCGCCGCCATGGCCAGCACTGAGACGAAGGCCGACGCGGCCGACCAGCCCGTCGAGGACAGCCCCGGCAGCGACATGGCGGGCCTGGAAGCGGGCCTCGACGCCCTGGAGACGACCGGCCACACGGGCCGGCCGACGTTCCGCCAGACCTTCGTCGAGAAGATACTGCCGCCGCTCGTCGCCATCGCGCTGGTGCTGGTGGTGTGGCAGGCGCTGATCTCGTTCAAGGTCGTCACCGACCCCAGCAAGCTGCCCTCCCCGTCCGACGTCTGGGGCGAGGTCAAGGACGCCTGGCTGCAGGGCACACTGCTCGGCTACATCTGGACGAGTGTCTCGCGCGGTCTGCTCGGGTTCCTCTTCGCCCTGGTGATCGGCACCCCGCTGGGTCTGCTGGTGGCCCGCGTGAAGTTCGTCCGCGCCGCGATCGGCCCGATCCTCTCCGGCCTCCAGTCGCTGCCCTCCGTGGCATGGGTGCCGCCGGCCGTCATCTGGCTGGGCCTGAACAACTCGATGATGTTCGCGGTGATCCTGCTCGGCGCCGTCCCGTCCATCGCCAACGGCCTGGTGTCGGGCGTGGACCAGGTGCCGCCGCTGTTCCTGCGGGCGGGCCGCACGATGGGCGCGACGGGCCTGCGCGGGACCTGGCACATCGTGATGCCGGCCGCGCTGCCCGGCTATCTGGCCGGTCTGAAGCAGGGCTGGGCGTTCTCCTGGCGCTCCCTGATGGCGGCGGAGATCATCGCTTCCTCCCCCGACCTGGGCATCGGCCTCGGTCAGCTGCTGGAGAACGGCCGCACTGCCAGTTCCATGTCGATGGTCTTCCTCGCCATCTTCCTCATCCTGTTCGTCGGTATCGCCATCGACCTGCTGATCTTCAGCCCGCTGGAGCGGTGGGTGCTGCGCAGCCGCGGTCTCCTGGTGAAGAGCTGAGCCAAGCCATGACGAATCAGCCGGTCCTCCTGGTCATCGCCCACGGCAGCCGCGATCCGCGTCATGCCGCGACGGTGCACGCCCTCGTGCGGCGTGTGCGGGCCCGGCGTCCGGGCCTGCGTGTGGAGACCGGCTTCCTCGACTTCAACATCCCCTCGGTACCGGGGGTGCTGGAGTCCCTGGCGGCGGAGGGCGTACGCGATGTGGTCGCCCTCCCCCTCCTGCTCACCCGTGCCTTCCATGCGAAGGCGGACATCCCGGCTGTCCTGCGGGAGGCACCGGCGCGCCTGCGCATCCGTCAGACGGAGGTGCTCGGCCCCTCCCCCCTGCTGACGGCGGCGCTCGAACGCCGGCTGTACGAGGCGGGGCTGACCCCCGCCGACAAGTCCTCGACGGGGGTCGTGCTGGCCTCCGCGGGGTCCACCGACCCGGAGGCGATCGCGGTGATCGCAGAAATCGCGCGGGAGTGGCGGCACACCGGTTGGTGCGCCGTGCGGCCCGCGTTCGCCTCCGCATCCCTTCCGCGCACCGAGGACGCGGTGCGCGAACTGCGCGCCCTCGGCTGCGAACGTGTCGCCGTCGCCCCCTACGTCCTCGCCCCCGGCTTCCTCCCGGACCGCATCGCCCGCGGCGCCGCCGAGGCGGACGTACTGGCCGACGTACTGGGCCCGGCACCGGAGGTGGCACGGGTCCTGCTGGAGCGCTACGACGAGACACGCGTCCCGGTACTGGCGGCGCTCGGCGCCTGAGCCGTCACGACTTGGTGGTGGCCGTCACGGTGGCCGCCGGTCCCGTGCCCGCCGCCGTCACCGTCGCGATCGTGACGGTGTACGCCGTGCCCGGCCTGAGGCCTCCGATCACCCGGAACATGCCCTTCGCGGAGGGCTGGCCGACCAGGACGTCCCGGCCCGTGACGTCGATCGGGGCGCGGCCGTCGGAGACGGTGACCCGGTAGCCGACGACCTTGGCGTCGCCGGTGGCCGTCGGCGGGGTCCAGGCGACGGTGGCCGCGGTGGACGCCGCACGCAGCTTGGGGCCGGTCGGTGCGCCCGGCAGCACGGTCACGGCCGTCGGGGTCAGCGGGAGCGAGGCGAGCGACGGGGCACTGGTGCCGTGGGCGTTGCTCGCGCTGACGGTGACCGTGAGCGGGCCGGCCGGCGCGGGCAGTCCGCCGATCCGCACGACCGCCGTGCGCTTGAACTCGGCCGCGCCGATGGCCTGTTCGCCCACCTGGTGTCCGGAAGCGTCGTACGCCCGCGCCGTGTAGCCCGTCACCGGTGAACCGCCGTCCACGAAGCTCGGGTTGAAGGTGACGTACAGGGCGTCGGCGCCCGCCGTGCTCGTACCGACGCGCGAGGGCGCCTGCGGGGTGGAGACTGCGCCGACGCTGCGGTTCAGCAGTCCTCGGTAGGCGGGTTCGAGTCCCGCGTCGCCGAGGATCTCCGGCGGTACGTCGGACGGGGCCGCCATGATCTTGTTGCCGGTCGTCACCAGGCCCTTGTTGTCGCCGTCGGAGGTCCCCTCCTCCCACCAGTTGTCCTTGACGAGGGTCGGGTCGTTGTTGCCGAGGGTGTCGCGGTAGTCGGTGTGGCGGGAGGCGACGTTGGCGTACGAGGCGTTGTAGAGGACATTGCCCTCGACCGTCTCGTAGGTGCAGCCGTTGTCGGTGTAGACGTTCTTGCCCAGGCCCCACTGGTCGTGGATGACGTTGCCGGTGACCTTCTCGCCGTCGGCCAGCGAGGTGCCCGTCAGTCCCTGGGTGTAGACGCCGCCGCCGTCGTCGAGCATCTGCATGTAGTCGAAGATCAGGTTGTCGCGGACCGCGTTGTCGTGGCTGGGGTTGGGGGTCGCCGGGTCGCCGATCTTGTCGGGCCAGCCGCCCCAGCCGAGGGAGACGGCGCTGTAGCCGACGTGGTCGATCTGGTTGTGGGCGATCGTGGTGCGCTGGGTCCAGCCGTTGAGGATCGCCACGCCGCCGTGGTACTCGCGGGGCAGTCCGTAGAGGTGATTGTCGGTCACCTGGACTCCGGAGGCCGGGGTCTGTCCGTCCACCCCGCCGATCTCCAGTCCGTTGCCGGAGATGTCGGTGAAGACGCTGCCGCTGACCGTGGAGTCCTTCGAGCCGGTGCCCAGGTCGAGGCCGGACGCGCCGAGATGGGCGAAGACGTCGTCGCTGAACGCGATGCGCTGTCCGTACGCGAAGGAGACGTTGCCCGGCATCTTGGTCCAGGACGCGAAGGGGCAGGTGCCGCCCTCGACGTACTGGCACAGGCCCTGCGTCGCCCAGCCCTTCTCGCCGGTGATGGTGTAGCCCGCCTGGATCTCGGAGAAGCCCTCGGGCCCCGAGGGGGTGAGCCAGGTGGCGTAGCTGAACTGCAGGCCACGGAAGGCGAGGTCATGGACGGGCGCGGCGGCCGTGCCCCGTCCGTCGATCAGCTTCTCGGCCTGTGCCGCCTCGACGTCGGCGCGGGCGAGGTTCTCGCCCTTGCGGGGCAGGTAGTAGACCCGGTGCGCGGTGCGGTCGAGATACCACTCGCCGGGCTGGTCCAGGAGTTCGTAGGCGTTCTCGACGTAGGTCGCCCTGCCGCCGTTGGTGAGGTGGCCGGGCCCGACCATGCTGACCGTGCGGCCGGGGATGTCCGGGAACTCGACCCGCTTGTTGGAGTTGTCCCAGCACGGCTGGACCATCGTGATCGTGGTGCCCTCGGCGGCGGCGATGCGGCAGCGCGGCTCGGTCCACTGGCCCAGGCCGTTGCGCTCGACGTTCCACAGGGACTCGCCGCTGGTGTAGACGAACTCGGCGTCGGAAGGGTGCTTCCAGTGCGCGAGGGTGTCGGAGGACGCCGTGTACCCGGTGGCGGTCTGGGTGAGGGTCACCGGCACGGCCCCGCGGGCCCGCTGGGCGCGCACCCCGTCGACGTACAGCTGCCGGGTGTCGGTGAGGCCTTGGGGGGCGGGCGCGGACCACAGGCCCGGCCTCCCGGTGACCTGGCTCCAGCCCTGGACCTGCCGACCACCGCTGACGACGGTGTTCCCGGTGCCCTGCCAGATCACCTGGTGGCCCCCGGTACCCGAGTCCCGGGCGTCGAGGGTGAGGGGTGCGGTCTGCCGGTACGTACCCGACGCGAGGTGGACCGTCAGGTCGCCCTTCATCCCCGTGACGCGCTTGCGGACGAGGTCGCGGGCGCGTTCCAGGGTGCGTACGGGGTGGCGGGCGGTGCCGTTGGCGTGGTCGTTCCCGCTCGGTGAGACGTAGAGGTCGGACGACGCGGGCTGGGCGGAGGACACGGCGCCCGGAATTCCGAGGGCCAGGACCGTGGAGATCAGGGTGACTAAGGCGGCTCTTCGGCGCATGGGCATGTTCCCCTCCCGTGGGATCAGCCTGTACCCAACGCCGAGAAAGGTAGGATCTATGACGCGCCATCGTCAATGAATGCGACAGAGAACTACCCAACTCCCTTCTATTGGGCACCTATTCATCCGAGCAACGTTCATATGCCAGACCACCGTTCAGTCGAAGGACAGTCCTCCCGTCCTCGTCCGCTTGAGCTCGAAGAAGTCCGGGTCGGCGGCGAGGACACGGAAGCTGTCGAAGAGCTCCGCCGCGCGCTCGCCCCGTGGAACGGCCCGCAGGACGGGGCCGAACCACACCGTTCCGTCGACGTGGAGGGTGGGGGTCCCCACATAGCCGTCCGAGCCGGGCTCCCGCCCCGCCTCGTGACTGCGGCGTACCGCCTCGTCGTACGCGCGGTCGTGGGCCGCGGCGGCCAACTCGGCCGGGAGCCCCAGTTCGGCGAGGGAGTCGGCGACCACGGCGTCGAAGTCCTCGACCCCTCGGTCGTGGATGCGGGTGCCGAAGGCGGTGTAGAGGTCGCGCAGCACCTTCTCGCCGTGTTGTCCGGCGGCGGCCACCGCGACCCGCACGGGACCGACGGACTTGTCGACCAACTCCCGGTACCAGCCAGGGAGTTCATTACCCAGGTTGTGCAGGTGGAGGCTCATCACACGGAAGCGGAGGTCGAGCGGGCGGGCACGCTCGACCTCCAGCATCCAGCGTGAGGTGATCCAGGCGAAGGGGCAGGCCGGGTCGAAGTAGAAGTCGACGCGGGTGGGCGAGTCGTCCGTCCTCGGGTTCGTCATACCGTCGAGGCTAGCCAGCCAATGGCACAGCGACACGATCCAATTCCGCTCTGAATTACTGGTCCAATGCGGTGTGGGCCAGGTGCGGATTCCGGCCGCTGTGGGCGAGGGCGCGCTCGAAGACGGGTGCCTCGTCGGACACCGGTACCGGGTCGGCGAAGCCGTCGTACTGACGGTAGAGCTCGGCGTGCGTGTCGACGACGTCCAGGACGAACCTGGCCGCGCCGTCCGAGATCCGGAACTCCTGGCCGGTGGCCGTCGCGACGTCCCAGCCGTGCACCGCCATCTCCTTGACGATCATCGAGGCGATGTCGGCGGCGGGCATCTTCGCCGTCCCGAGCTCGACCTCGCCCTCCCACACCTCGGGGTCGTCCCAGGCGGCCACGGCACGGTCGAGCTGCTCGGCGTACGCCCGCGCCCAGCCGGGATCCGCCGTGAAGTCACGGCCGGTCAGCTCCTCGGAGAGCTGCTTGCGCAGCGCACGGCGCTCCAGGCCGTGCGAGGTGTAGAGGACCCAGTGGTTCACCAGGGCGCGCAGGTCCCAGTCCGGGCAGTGCGTGGGACCGGGCTGCGCCAGTTGCGCCACCGTGACACCGCCGGCCACGCGGGCCGCCTCGGCGGCGCATTCCACCATGTACGGATGCACGTTCTTGTACGGATTGCTCATGCCCTCCACGCTAGGGACGCGGCGCGCGCTCCTCTTGAACAAACGCGACAGCCTCGTCGGCCAGGCGTACGAGTTCCGCGACCGGCAGCGACCCCGCAGCCCTGCGCTCGCGCGCGAAGGTGTTCGCGAGCCGCTGGAGCAGCTCGTCGAGCGGGGTCGGCACACCGTGCAGCCGGCCGAGGAGGACGATCTCGCCGTTGAGGTAGTCGGCCTCGATGGTGCCATCGACCGCTCCCGCTCCGATGATGATTTGACCTGCTCCTCGGGCTAAAGCCCAAGGATTCCGGCCTTCCGGTCCGGTGCCGTGCCACATAGCGGCACGGCACCGGACCGGATTCCGTGGCTTCCTGCTTCTTCGCGCTGCGCCGGAACCTTAGGTTCTGGTCTTACCTGCGCTCGACAGGCTGTCACCGCCAGTCCGGCGGCCTGTTTGACGTTCTTGGCGGCGTTGTGGTCCCGGTCGTGCCGGGCACCGCAGTACGTGCAGGTCCACTCCCGTACGTGCAGAGGTTTGGGCCCGTCCTTGATGCCGCAGACCGAGCACACCTGACTGGTCGGCTCGAACCGGCCGACCTTCACAAACGCGCGCCCGTACCGTTGCGCCTTGTACTCCAGCATCGCCAGGAAAGACGCCCATCCGGCGTCATGGACGGACTTGCCGAGCCGGCTGCGCGCGAGCCCCTTGACCGCCAGGTCCTCCACCGCGACCGCTTGGTTCTCGCGGATCAACTGGGTGGAGAGCTGGTGGTGGAACTCCCGGCGGGCATCGACCACCTGCGCATGCGCGCGGGCGACTCGGAGGCGGGCCTTCTCCCGGTTCCTGCTGCCCTTCTGCTTGCGGGACAGCTCTTTCTGGGTCTTCTTCAACTTCTTCTCCGCCCGCCGCAGAAATCGCGGGCTGTCGGTCTTCGTCCCGTCGGACAAGACCGCAAAATGGGTCAGTCCCAGGTCGATCCTGACACTCGGCAGGTCATCGGCCCCGGGCATCCGCGCCAGATCTGCATTCGGGTCGGTCTCCACCACAAAGGAGGCGAAGAACCGCCCAGCCGCATCGCGGATCTACGTCACGCTCGAAGGAACGGACGGCAGAGTGCGGGACCATTCCACCCGCACCTCGCCGATCTTCGGCAGGAGCAGCCGCCCCGCCTCGGTGATCTTCCAGCGGGCATTGGCAGTGAACCGGATCGTCTGTCGGGCATCGCGCTTCGACTTGAAACGCGGCGCCCCCACCCGCGCCCCCTGCCGCGCGCCTTTGAGGGAGGAGAAGAAGTTGGTGTAAGCACGCTCGACATCCCGCAATGCCTGCTGCAACACCACCGCCGACACCTCGGACAGCCAAGCCCGCTCCGGCATGGTCTTCGCCCGGGTGATCAGCACCTTCGACAGTTCAGCCGCACCCGGGTACGCGGCGCCCTCCCGCCGGGCCCGCTCACGGGCGGCGACCGCGTCGTTGTACACCACCCGCGCACACCCGAACGCCCGCGCCAGTGCGACGCGCTGGCGCGGACCCGGGTCGAGACGGAAGGCATACCGCAGCTGCATGATCCGGACGCTAACACCCACCACCGACACTCAGTACCCGATCGGTCGAATCCGGATCTTCCGCAACGATTCGGTAGCCTGGACGGAGCGCTCCCCCAACTCCACCGGGACACTTCCGCGGCGCTCCGCACCGCAATCACGTGATCCGCTTCACCACCCGCCTCAAGACCGGTGCGCTGCGGATGAATCCAGGTAACGCCTGAAACGAGCCTCGCACAGTCGCGTGTACCCTCCATGAAATGGTTCCGGGAAGATCTGCCACCGACTCCGCAGCAGGCTTCTCGCCGGACTTTGCACTCGGCGGGGAGCCGCCCGTGCGGCGGCTCGGCTACGGCACCGCCCAGTTGACCGGTCCCGGCTACTGGGGGCCGCGCGGGGACGCCCGGGACGCGGTGGCCGTGCTGCGGCGGGCCGTCGAGCGCGGGGTCACCCTCGTCGACACCGCCGACAACTACGGTCCCGCGATCGCCGAGGAGCTGGTCGCCGAAGCCCTGCACCCGTACACCGAGGACCTGTTGATCGCGACCAAGGGCGGCGTCGTGCGCACCAGTGACCGTGCCTGGCACGTCGCCGGGCGGCCCGAGCGGTTGCGGGCGATGTGCGAGGCGAGCCTGCGGCGGCTGCGGCTCGACACGATCGGCCTGTACCAGCTGCACCGGCTCGACCCGGCCGTACCGATGGCCGAACAGCTCGGCGCGCTCGACGAGTTGCGCGCAGAGGGCAAGATCCGGCACATCGGGCTCGACACGGTCACCCCCGAACAGCTGGCAGAGGCACTGGAGTTGACCGACATCGCCTCGGTCCAGAACCGATTCAACCTGCTCGACCGCGACTCGCAGCCGCTGCTGAAGCTGTGCGAGGCGCGCGGCATCGCCTTCCTGCCCTGGTTCCCGCTGGGCAACGGCTCCCTCACCGCCGACCCTGAGTGCGCCCGGATCGCCGCCGCGCACGGGGCGGCACCGGGGCAGATCGCCCTGGCCTGGCTGCTGCACCGCTCCCCGGTGCTCTGCCCGACCCCGGGCACGGGATCCCTCGCCCATCTGGAGGAGAACCTCGACGCGGGCGCGGTGCGGCTCACCGCCGAGGACATGGCGGCGCTGGGTTGACCCTGCCCCTGGGGCAAGGACGAGGGTTCCGGGCATGGACCAGTACGTCAACGACCCGAGAATGTATTCCCGGGCTTGCAGCTCGTGACCATCACTGGCGGTGATGGCGCCGGCCGCGTCCAGAACTCACGCGATGAGCGTGAGTTCAGGGGCCGCTGACTGGACCCCGCAGACCCACGCCATCCACCCGCGGTGGGCGATGTTGTGGGACGAGTTGTGGTCCGCGTGATCAACGAATCCGCAGGACCGGCAGGCGAACCGGGCTTGGGAGGGCCGGTTGCCGCGTTCGATGTGATGACATCGGGAGCATTCCTGGCTGGTGTACGCCGGATCGACGTACACCACCGGCACCCCGGCCCTCTTCGCCTTGTAGGCGATGAAGGCGCCGAGTTGCGCGAAGGTCCAGGAGTGGAGCGTGGTGCGTTGGGGCTTTCTCAGCCGAGCCCGCTCGCGAATGTGTTGCAGGCGGTCAGCGTCGCCTCAAGTGCCGCCGCCTGCTCGGGCGTCGGCAGCAGCTTGACCCGCACCACCAGCTTCATGACGCCGAACCTAACCCTCTGGGCGTACAGTCCGCCCTACCTCGCATATCCCCAACACGATCAAGCGACCGGTCGCACGCATGTACACCCCATGCTCCGTCTCCGGCTCCTCCGGCCAGCGACACGGGCGCTCCGCACCCGAAGAAGAAGCCGCTGCGACGCCTGTACCGGGACCCGAGGCTGACGGTCCCGGACGAGATCGTCTCGTACACCACCTATGGCGGCGTACGAAAGGTCACTCTGGGTCGGATCTGAACGGTGTGCCCTGGTGGAAGTACAGGCGCCAGCCGTCCTCCGTCCGCCGCCACAGCGAACTCCGGTGCACCTGACGGCCGTTGTCCTCCTCCGTGTCGAAGGTGAGGTGGACCAGGTCCGGTGCGAGCTGGACGCCCTTCATCCGCGAGGCGGTGAGGGGCCGCGACCCGGGCACGACCTTGCCGGTCAGTTCGGCGAGGACGGAGGCGCGGTCCCACAGCCGCCCGGAGCTGCCGAACTCGTAGAAGTCGGGGTGGAGCAGTGCTCCGAGCCGCTCCGGCGAGCGGCGGACCTCCGCGTCGAGCAGCCTCAGTTCGCCCACGATGGCGGCCTCCACGGCGGGGTTGTGCTCAGGCACCGGTCAGCTCCTCGAGTTTGACGACCGTGTTCCAGTTGCGGGTGGTGGCGGTGACGTCCTTGAGGAGCCGCGGCTTCGACAGGGCCTCGGCGAGCTTGGAGCGTCCCAGGCCGTCGGGGGCGTACAGATAGAGCGCCCGGTCGCCGAGGCGGAACTCCTCCGGCAGGAACACCGCCGGGTCGACCGAGGCGAAGCGCTCGGGGTCGACGGGGCCTGAGACGTAGGTGACGTGCAACTGCTTGGCCTCCAGTTCGGCGGCCGGGAACGGGCACGCCTCCCGTACGGCCCTCAGATAGGCGTGGTCGCGGACCAGTACACCGACGCCGAAGCCGAAGTGCTTCTCTATGACCTCGGCCAACTCGGCCGCCAGGGAGTCCTCGTCCCCCCGGTCGGTGGAGAAGACGGCGTTGCCGCTCTGGAGATACGTCTGTACGTCGCCGTGGCCGAGTCCCTCGATCAGTGTGCGGAGCTCGGCCATCGGCACCTTCTTGTTGCCGCCCACGTTGATCCCGCGCAGCAGTGCCGCGTACGTCGTCGTCATCCGCACACCATAGGACGGCCCTCGGGCCCAGGCGGATCAACACCCGCACCCGGTCCCGATCGGCGGCCGCACCCTGATCCGGATCCCCGAGAGGCCCGGATAGGTGTAAGGGGCCCCTGTCCTCCCCAGTGCGGAGGCGACGGGGTCCGCGGGGAGGAGCCGGGGGTCCCGGGGTTCACCGGGCAGCACGAGGAGACGTTCTTATCCGGCCCCTACCTTCATAAGCAGAGGTGACGGCAGGGGGCTGTCACCGTGCACAAGGGGGCTGGCCCGTCATGGGGAACGGAGACATACGGGTGCGGGGCATCGCCGCGCGGGCAGGCGGCTGGAGCGCCCGGCACCGATGGGCCGCCGTGGGAATCTGGGTGCTGTTCGTCGTCCTGGCGATCGGGCTCGGCTCGGCGGCGGGCCGCGTCGACGTCAAGGAGAGCGATCAGCTCAAGGGCGAGACGCACACCGCCGCGAAGATCATCGAGGACTCGGGGATCAAGGCCCCGGCCGGTGAGAGCGTCCTGATCCAGGGGAAGGACGCGAGCGTCAAGGCGACGGACGCCGACTTCCGCGCCGCCGTCACCGCCGTCGTCAAGGCCGTCGAGGGGACCGGCAAGGTCACGGACGTGACCTCCCCGTACGACACGAAGACGATCTCCAGGGACGGGCGCAGCGCGCTCGTACAGTTCGACATGCGGGGCGACGCGGACACCGCGGGCGACCGCGTCGAGCCGGTGCTGAACGCCGTCAAGGGCGTCCA
Source organism: Streptomyces sp. NPDC007095 (assembly GCF_040634475.1). Lineage (NCBI taxonomy): Bacteria > Bacillati > Actinomycetota > Actinomycetes > Kitasatosporales > Streptomycetaceae > Streptomyces > Streptomyces sp. NPDC007095. Next base: position 54,975 of record NZ_JBEYFS010000006.1, on the reverse strand, counting down.
GAAGGACCACGCGGGGCTGCGGATCGAGGAGATCGGCGGCGCCAGCATGCAGAAGACCTTCTCCGACGCGTTCGGCGACGACTTCAAGAAGGCCGAGTACTCCGCGGTGCCGGTGGCCCTCGGCATTCTGCTGATCGCCTTCGGCGCCCTGGTGGCGGCGCTGCTCCCGGTGGCGCTCGCGCTCACCGCGATCATGGCGACGATGGGCCTGATGGGCATCGTCAGCCACCTCCAGCCGATGAGCGACACCGCCAACTCCGTGATGCTCCTGGTGGGTCTGGCCGTCGGTGTCGACTACTGCCTGTTCTATCTGCGCCGTGAGCGCGAGGAGCGCGAGGCCGGCCGGGACGCCGGTGCCGCGCTGCGGATCGCCGCCGCCACCAGTGGCCGCGCCATCGTCGTCTCCGGCGTCACGGTGTGCGTGGCGATGGCCGGCATGCTCTTCACCGGGCTCGCCGGGTTCGAGGCGATGGGGCTGGCCTCGCTGATGGTCGTGGCGGTCGCCATGGTCGGCTCGGTCACCGTGCTGCCCGCGCTGCTCTCGCTGCTCGGCGAGCGGGTCGAGAAGGGCCGCCTGCCGTTCCTGCACCCGGACAAGCGGCGTGCCAGGGGCAAGCGCGTCCGGTCCGCCGAGGAGGGCAGCCGGTTCTGGAGCGCGGTGCTGCGGGTCGTGCTCGCCAAGCCCGCCGTCTCGCTGGTCGTCGCGGCCGGTGCGCTGCTGGCCATCGCCGCTCCCGCCCTCGGCATGAAGACGCAACAGCTGACGCTGGACAAGGAGTTCGGCAACTCGCTGCCGATCGTGGGGACGTACAACCGGGTCAACAGCGCCTTCCCGGGCGGCTCCGAGCCGGCCGAGGTGGTCGTCAAGGCGCACGACATCAACGCCGCCGACGTGAAGTCCGCGCTCGCCGACTTCCGTACGCAGGCGATCAGTTCGGGCGCCTCGCGCGGCCCGGTCGACATCAAGGTGCACGCGGCGCAGAACGTCGCCTTCGTGTACGTGCCCCTCGTGGGCGGCTCCGACCAGGACAAGGCGGAGAAGAGCCTTCAGCTGCTGCGCGACAAGGTGCGGCCCGACACGCTCGGCAAGGTCGACGGCGTCCAGGCGCCGATCACCGGACAGGTCGCCGAATCGCACGACTTCAGCGCCCAGTTGCTGGGCTCGGTGGCCCCGGTCTTCGCGTTCGTGATCGTCTTCGCCTTCCTGCTGATGCTGCTCTCCTTCCGCTCGCTGACGATCGCGATCACCTCGATCGTGCTCAACCTCCTGTCGGTCGCGGCGGCCTACGGCATCCTGGTCGCCGTCTTCCAACACGGCTGGGGCGCCTCGCTGGTCGGCGCGGAGGGCGTGGGCGCCATCATCACCTGGCTGCCGCTGTTCCTCTTCGTGATCCTCTTCGGGCTCTCGATGGACTACCACGTGTTCGTGGTCTCGCGGATCCGTGAGGCGCGGCTGCGGGGCCGGGACACCAAGGACGCGATCCGGCACGGGGTGGTCACGACGGCCGGTGTCGTCACCAGCGCCGCCGTCATCATGGTCGCCGTCTTCGCGATCTTCGGGACGCTGTCCATGCAGTCCATGAAGCAGATGGGTGTGGGCCTGGCGGCCGCGGTGCTCATCGACGCGACGATCATCCGCGGGGTGCTGCTGCCGGCCGTGATGGCGCTGCTCGGCGAGCGCAACTGGTATCTGCCGAAGTGGCTGAACCGGCTGCCGGACCTCACCCACGACGAGTCGTCCGAGGCCGTACTCCCGCCGGCCCGAGAGGGCGAGCGGGCCGGCGTCTGACCCCGTAACTGCCCCGGCATCAGGGCCTGTCGGTTCCCCAGGGAACCGACAGGCCCTTTGCCCACGCGCCGTCCTGCTCACGCGCCGGTCTTGTCCACGCGCCCGGCTTGTCCAGGCGCCCGTATTATCCAGGCGCCCAACTTGCCTACGGGCCCCTCTTGCCTACGGGCCCCTCTTGCCTACGGGCCCATCGTGCCTACGCTCCCGCCGGCAGCTCGGCCTCGATGAGGTCGGCCGCCCGTCGGGTGCCGCCCTCTCCCGCCATCTCCTCCCGGATCACCGCCAGGCGGCGGGCCACCTCGGGATCCCCGACCAGGGCGAGGACGGCCTCCCGCAGGGTCTCGGCCGTGACCTCCGTCACCGGAAGATGGCGGGCCACGCCCAGCGCCTGCAGCATGTCGGCGTTGCCGAACTGGTCGACGGCCTGCGGTACGGCGACCATCGGGGTGCCGGTGGCCAGCCCCTCCTGGCTGCCGCCCGCACCGGCGTGCGTGATGAACGCGTCGGCCTGGCGGAGGATCGCGAGCTGGGGCACCCACGGGTGGACCTCCACATTGCCGGGCACCTCCCCCAGCTCAGCGGGATCGACGAAGCTGCCGATCTGCAGCACGACGTGCCAGCCCGGCAGCGCGCCGAAGGCCTCGACGCACGTGCGGTAGAAAGCGGGCTGCTTGGTGAAGGTGGAGCCCAGCGACACGAGCAGCACCTTCTCGGCGTCCGCGGGCCGCCGCCAGTCCCCCTGCGCGGCACGGTCGCCCTGACAGGCGCCGACGAAGGTGTACCGCTTCTGGTCGACGCGGTCGGCGTTCGGCTGGAGGGTCTTGGGGATGAGGACGAGGCACCGGTCGGGGCGGCCCATGAAGTCCTCGACGCTCAGGTCCATGCCGTTCTCCGCGATCCAGCGCGCGAAGGTGTTGTAGAACGCCTTGCCGCGCGGGGTCCGCTTGAGCGGCTCGAACAGCGGCTTCCCGACCTCCTCGTCATACCCCTCCCAGGCGACGAGGTTCGGGGAGAGCTGCACGATCGGGACGCCCCAGCGGTGGGCGAGCACCCGGGCCGGGTAGGCGGTGATGTCGTACAGCACAAGGTCCGGTTCGTCACCCTCGTAGGCCGCCGCGAGCTGCGGCTCGGCCTGCAGCGCGTCGGTCAGGAACGGTTCGATGTTGTCGATCAGCTCGGTCCCCCATGCCTCCGGTTCGTCGTCCGTGGGCAGGGTCGAGTGCCAGAGCCTCGGCTCGGCCCCCATCTCGGCGACCTTCTCGGCGAAGGCGGGCGGAATCGCGTACGTCACGCGGTGACCGCGCGCCACGAGCTCGCGGATCACCTCGATGCTCGGGTTCACGTGCCCATGGGCGGCGATGGAGAACACGGCGATGTGGGCGGGGCGGATGGTCATGCTACGACCTTAGGCGAGACGAGACGTCTCGTTCAACTCGTTTCCATTCGCGACGGCGGCCACCGCCGTTCCGTTCGCGACGGCGGCCACCGCCGCCTCGGTACCGGCCCTGACCATTCGCCTCAGACCCTGCCCAGTCACCTCTGGTAGCGGGCCAGCACCAGGTTCCCGTCCCTCACCAGCCGCTTTCTCAGCTCGGCGAGCCCGATCGCCCCGCTGTAGTACTCCTGGAACGCGGGGGTCGCCACCTTGTCCTTCCACTCGGGATAGCCGCGCACGGACTGCGCGGGGGCCGGGCGGAGGTGGGCTGCGAGGGCGGCGCCGGTCGCCCAGCCGTCCTTGGCGGTGTGCAGGGCGGGGTCCTTGAGTGCCTCGGTCCCGGTGGGCAGCATCCAGTCCCCGAGGGCGAGGCGGACCATGTTCTGCGGCCGGAGCAGGAAGTCGATGAACGCGGCGGCCTCCTTCTTGTGCGGGCTGTCGGCGGCGATGGACAGGGTCTGCGGGCTGACGCCCTGGGTGAGCCCGTCCGCGCCGGCCGGGGCGGGCAGCACCTGCCAGTCGAAGCCCTTCGGCGCCTGCTGCGCGATCTGCTGGCGGTAGGAGAACCCGAGCGGCACCATCGCGTACTTCCCCCCGAAGAAGCCGGGCAGTGTGTCGGAGCCGCCCATGCCGAGCGTGGCGCCGGCGGCGCTCCGGTCCGTGTTCACCTCGTCGTGCACGGTCCTCGCCACCACCGCGTCGGCCGCGTCGAAGCGGACGGTCACCTTGCCGTCGGCGCCCCGCTGGAACAGCTGTCCGCCGCTGGAGAGGGAGAGGTTGAGCGTCGCCGAGACGGGTTCCTTCAGCGGCCAGGCGACGCCGTACCTGCCCTTGCCGCTCAGCCGCTTCGCGATCACCCGGAACTCGTCCCAGGTCCAGGGCCGTTCGGGCGTGGGAATGCGGACGCCGGACGCCTTCAGCCATCCAGCGTTGGCGATCAGCACCCGCGGCTCCTGGAGGAAGGGCACGCCATAGACCCCGTCGCCGAAAGTCGCGGTATCCCAACTGCGCTGCGGGATCTCGGACTTGAGCCGCGCGGGCAGCAGCGTGCGCAGATCGGCGAGATAGCCGCCGTAGGCGAAGTCCGCCAGGTCGTCCGAGGCGTCGTGGATGATGTCCGGCGCCTCACCGCCCTCGAAGGAGGTGAGCAGCTGGTCGTGGACGCTGTCCCAACTGCCCTGGACGTACTCGACCTTGACGCCCGGATGAGTGGCGTTCCACTCCTTCACCAGCGCCTTGTTCGCGGCGACGGACTCCTGCTGCCAGGCCAGGGACTGGAAGCGCAGGGTGATCCGGCCGTCCCGCGATCCACCGCCGCCGGAGCAGCCGGCGACCAGCAGGAACAGCAGACCCATGACCAGCGCGACGCATCCTCTCGCGCGCGCCGGCTTCCCGCGCGCGAGCCTCCCGTCCATCGGCTTCCCGCGCATCGGCTTCCCGCGCATCAGCTCTTCACCGCCCCGGCGAGCATGCCGCCCGTGATCCGTTTCTGGATGATCGCGAAGACGACCAGGGACGGCAGGGTCGCGAGGGTCGCCGCCGCGGCGAGCGGGCCGAGGTCCGCGACCCCCTCCGCCCCGATGAAGTGGGTGAGGACGACCGGGAGGGTCTGTTTCTCCGGCGTCTTGAGCAGCACGAGCGCGAAGAAGAACTCGTTCCACGCGCTGATGAACGCGAACAGCGCCGTCGCCACGATGCCGGGCGCGAGCAGCGGAGCGGTGACGGAGACGAGCGTCCGTACCCTTCCCGCCCCGTCGACCGCCGCTGCCTCCTCCAGCTCGGCGGGCACCGCCCGTACGTACCCCACCAGCATCCACAGCGCGAACGGCAGCGCCCACACCACGTACACCATGATCAGCCCGGGCAGTGAGTCGATCAGCCGCAGGTTCTTCAGGACCAGGAACAGCGGGATGATCACGAGCACGAAAGGGAACGCCTGGCTGACCACGACCCATCCCGTGGCGGCCTTCGCGAGCAGGGTGCGGTGGCGCGCCATGACGTAGGCCATGGGGGTCGCGATCAGTACGGCGACAACAGCCGCGCCGAGGGCCGCGAGCAGGGAGTTGAGCGCGGCGTGCAGCAGCGGCTGCTCGTCGAAGGCCTGGCGGAAGTTGGCGAGGGTGGGGCTCCGGGGGATCCAGGTGGGGTGGAGGCCGGCCAGCTCGCGGGCCGGCTTGAACGCGGTGGAGAGCAGCCACAGGAAGGGGAAGGCGAGGAAGACGAGATAGGCGAGCAGGGCGAGGTACTGGCCCGCGCGGGCCCCTTTGCGGGTCTTCACGCGTCCTCGTCTCCCTTCAGCCGGCCTGCCAGCCGGATCGCGAGCAGCACCGAGATCACCGCGACCATCACGCACCCCATGGCCGCCGCGTAGCCGAACTGCCCGTAGCGGAAGGCCTCTTCGTAGGCGAAGAGCATGGGGAGCCGGGTCCGGCCACCGGGTCCGCCGTTGGTCAGCACATAGACCAGGGCGAAGGAATTGAAGTTCCAGATGAAGTTCAGCGCCGTGATGGCGAGGGCGACCGGTCTCAGGGCGGGCCAGGTGACGGTCAGGAAGCGGCGCCAGGCGCCCGCGCCGTCCATCGCGGCCGCCTCGTGGAGCTCGCGCGAGGTGTTCTGCAGCCCTGCCAGCAGCGCGACCGTGGTCTGCGGCATGCCCGCCCAGACGCCGACGACGATCACCGCGGGCAGGGCGGTGCCGAGACCGCTCAGCCAGTCGTGGCCGTCACCGAGGCCGAGGTCGCGCAGGGTCTCGTTGAGGATGCCCGCGTCGGGGTTGTAGACGAGCCGCCACATGATGCCGACGACGACCTCGGGCATGGCCCAGGGAATGATCGCGAGGGCGCGGGCGAGCGGACGGAAGCGGAGGTCCTGGTCGAGGAGAAGCGCGAGGCCCAGGGCGAGGAGGAACTGCGGCACGGTCACCCCGACCGCCCACAGCAGTCCAATCCGGAACGAGTCCCAGAACAGGGTGTCGTGCAGCAGGTCCTGGAAGTTGAGCGCCCCGATCCATCGTGTGGACGCGGTCCGGCCCGACTGCGCGTCGGTGAACGCCAGCCCGATCCCGTAGAGCAGCGGTCCGACGCTGAGCACCAGGATCGGGATCAGCGCGGGCAACACCAGGAACCAGGCCCCGTGATCGACGGGGCGCCGTCTCCCGCCCGCGTCGGGCGTGCGCGTCGCCGGCCGCCTGGTCGCGCTCGCCAATGTCATGGAATCGGCTCCTTCGCGCGACTCGTGGCGGTCTGGCCGACCCGGCGGCCCCCGTCATGGTCCTGAGGGAGATGGAGGTCGTCAAGACACCTCGCACGCGTTCCGACCTGTGCGAATGCGACACTGGCCGACGGATGGCGGGAACGTGACGCCTTACCCGAAGGTCGTACACGAGGGTCGTACACGGGCTGTGCGCGAGGACACGGAGGCGAAGGATGGACGAGGCACGGGCGCGGGAGGTACTGGCCGCGGCGAAGGTGCTGCCCGGGCAGGCGCGGGACGCGACGCTCCTCGCCCTGGGCGAGAACGCGGTGTTGGCCGCCGGTGACCTGGTGGTCAAGGTGGGACGCGATCCCGAGCTCCTCGACCGCGCCCGGCGGGAACTGGACATCGCGGTCTGGCTCGCCGAGGCGGGCGTCCCCGCGGTGCGGGCGGCCGAGAGCGAGGCTCTGCTGGTGGACGGTCACCCGGTGACGGTGTGGCACCGGCTGCCCGATCCCGTACGCCCCGCCGAGCCACGCGATTTGGCCGAACTGCTACGGGTGGTGCACGCACTTCCCTCCCCCTCCTTCCCTCTGCCGCCCCGCGAGCTGCTGGGCGGGGTGGAACGCTGGCTGCGGCTCGCGGGCGAGGCGATCGACCCGGCGGACGCGGCGTACCTGCGGGCGCGGCGCGACGGCTTCGCGGACGCCGCGGCCGCGCTCACCCCGCACCTGGCGCCGGGCCCGATCCACGGCGACGCGCTGCCCCGCAATGTGCACGTGGGTCCCGACGGCCCGGTCCTGGTCGACCTGGAGACCTTCTCCGCCGATCTGCGCGAGCACGACCTGGTGGTCATGGCGCTCTCCCGCGACCGCTACGGCCTGCCCGCCGAGGCGTACGACTCCTTCACCGAGGTCTACGGCTGGGATGTGCGCGCGTGGGAGGGCTGCTCCGTGCTCCGGGGCGCCCGCGAGACCGCCAGCTGCGCCTGGGTCGCCCAGCACGCGCCGAGCAACCCGAAGGCCCGGGCCGAGTTCGAGCGACGGGTGGCGTCGCTGCGGGACGGGGACGAGACCGTGCGCTGGTACCCCTTCTGACCCGCGGGCCTGTCCGCCCGAGAGGCCCTAGACCTTCTGGTCCGCCAGGTCCCTCATCGGCCATGTCCCGTCGACCACCGCGTCCGTCTCTCCCTTGCGGCGCAGGAAGCTCTGGAAGTCGGCCGCCCACTCGGCGTACCACTCGATCTGGCGGCGGTGCAGCTCCGCCGGGCCGAGGGCCGCGACCTTCGGGTGGCGGTCGGCTATCGCGCGGGCGAGCCGGGCCGCGGCGAGGGCGTCGGCCGAGGCGTCGTGGGCGGAGTCCAGCGACACGCCGTACTCGGTGCAGACGGCTTCGAGGTTGCGCTTGCCGCGGCGGTAGCGGTCGACGGAGCGGTCGATCGTGTACGGGTCGACGACCGGTGCGGGGTCGGTCCCGCCGAGCCGCTCGCGCAGCGACGGCAGCCCGTACCTGCGCAGTTCGGCGGAGAGCAGGGTCAGGTCGAAGGCCGCGTTGTACGCCACGACCGGGACGCCGCTCTTCCAGTACCCGGTGAGGACGCCGGCGATCGCGTCGGCGACCTGGTCGGCGGGGCTGCCCTCCGCGGCCGCCCGCTCGTTCGAAATCCCGTGCACCGCCACCGCGTCCGCCGGAATCTCCACGCCAGGATCGGCCAGCCACTCACGGCGCCCTATCGGCTCTCCGTCCTTGACCTCGATCACGGCACCCGTGACGATGCGCGCCTCGCGCGGATCGGTCCCGGTCGTCTCCAGGTCGAAGCCGATCAGCAGCTCCCGGTGCCAGCCCATGGGCGGCCCCCCTTCTTCGTGGTGCTTTCCCCCAGTGGTCTCCACGATCGCACGAGCCACTGACAGTCCGAGGACCGCGTTCCGCTTCCCGCGCCGGACACCACGTCACGACCCCGTTCGGGGCGACACTTCAGGACACCGGCCGCGAATCCGCCCAAGCCACCTCGAACTCCTCACGATATGTGGGGAAAAGGCCCTCTTCGCCGATCTCGTCCGGTTTGACCACCCGGCCGCCGCCGCGCAGCACCAGCACCGGTGCCTCCATACCGCGGGCGCGGCGCAGATACGACTGCACGATCGCGATGCCGTCGGAGCCATCCCCGTCGACGAGGTACGCCGTGAAGCGCGGCGTCTCGTCGTACACCTGGATCTCGAACGCGCCGGGGTCGCGCAGCCGGGCCCGCACCCGCCGCATGTGCAGAATGTTCATCTCCACAGCCCGGCTCAACTCGCCCCGCTTGAGGCCGAGCTCGCGCTCGCGCCGCTTGACGGCGCTGGACGCCGGGTTCAGGAAGAGCAGCCGCACCCGGCAGCCCGACTCGGCGAGGCGTACGAGCCGCCGCCCGGAGAAGTTCTGCACCAGCAGGTTCAGACCGATACCGATGGCGTCGAGGCGGCGGGCGCCGCCGAAGAGGTCCTCGGCCGGGAACTGGCGCAGCAGCCGCACCCGGTCGGAGTGCACGCCGACCACGTCCGCGTACCGGTCGCCGACCAGGTCCTCGACGGCGTCGACGGGCAGCCGGCGCGCGGAGGGCACGTCGCTGCCGGCGCCGAGGATCTCCAGGAGCTTCGCCGCGGCGCGCTCGGCCTGCCCGAGGACCGCCTCGGACAGAGCCCGGTTGCGGGAGACCACGTTCCGGGTGACTTCCAGTTCGTCCAGCGCGAGTTCGACGTCCCGGCGCTCGTCGAAGTAGGGCTCGAAGCACGGCCAGTGCTGCACCATGAGCTCGCGCAGCTGCGGCAGGGTGAGGAAGCTGAGCACGTTGTCGTCGGCCGGGTCGAGCAAGTAGCCCTTGCGGCGGCTGACCTCGCGTACGGCGACCGCGCGCTGCACCCACTCCTGCCCGGCAGGTCCGGCGGCGGCGACCACCCATTCGTCGCCGTGGACGGGTTCGTAGATGGGACGCAGAACAGCGGCCACGACCGCGCGCAGCCGCTGTTCGACCAGGTTCAGCCAGATGTAGGCACGACCGGCTCGCTGGGCGCGCGTACGCACCTCACGCCAGGCGTCGGCGCCCCAGTCCAGTTCCGGTCCAATGGATCCCATCTCCATCGGCCGTGCCAGGGACACCGCGCCGGGTGGGACATCTGTGGAGTTCCCCTCGTGACCCTCGTCACCAGGAGGCAACTCCAGCCCTCCCGAGCCCACCCGCGCACCGCCTTCCGCTCCCCCGAGCTCTTCCGTGGGTCAGCCCCACTCAACGATCAAGGAAGGGTACTCCGGGAGCGGCGGGCGGTGCAGCCCGATGGACAGGTCGTTTCTCAACTACCGTTTTCCACATGCCCGTTCTGATCGGCGAGCTCCGGCGGAGTGAGCGGATTCATAGCGGTGACGTCACGCGGAGCCAGGGAGAACCCCTGCCAGTGGACCGGCATGGGCTGCTGGTCCTCGTCACGCGCTATGTGGTGGAAGCCCACGTTGACCCACACGATGGGGTGGGTGAGCGTCTGTCCGTTGACGTACTTGTCGACGGACCTGCCCGCGCCGGCACCGCAGTTGAGCAGGTTGTTGGTGGCGAACTGCTCGCACTTCTTGTACTCGGTGAAGTACACGTCGTGCTGGGTGAAGGGGCGGCCGAGGTACTTGGTGGTGGCGCCCGGGACGATCTCGTAACTGCGGGCGTGGTCGTCCTTGTTCTTGCCGGTGTCGCTGACGACGCGCCACCAGCGCATGTTCTTGGCGTCGCCCGCGAGTTCCTTGGTGACCTTGGTGCGGGTGGTCTTGTTGGTCGGGCCCTCGTTGCCGTTGCGGGGCGGGCTGACCACGGAGTCGTACTGCTCGACCTTGTTCTTGGAGGAGCCGTCGAGGCCGAAGTCCAGCCGCCAGAAGACGTTGTGGCTGTGGCTGGTGGCGTAGGCCTTGGCGCCCTTGCCGATGGGCCAGCCACGGCCGTCGCCCGCGTCGTAGTCGCCGGGCGAGAGGCTGCCCGTGGCGCCGATGTTCATGTTGATGGTGCCGTCGTCCTGGAAGCGCCACTCGGTGATGTACTCGTACCAGCCGACCTTGTTGACGGTGTAGATCAGCAGGTCCTTGCCCTGGGTCTGGTAGACCTTGTTGCCCGTGTCGGCCTCCATGCGGTAGGCGTGGCCGCGCGAACGGGTGGTGGTGCACAGGCCGTTGACGTTCGGGTGCTGCGGGTCCCAAGCGCCCGGGATCTTCACCGTCTTGATGGTGCCGCCGGGGCACTCGCCGGGCGCCATCTTCATCAGACCCTGGCCGAAGCCGGCGCCCGTGAGGTCGTCGTACTCGGCCTTGCCGTCGTCGTAGGGGACGTGGATCTGGCCGAGCTTGGCACTGGTGAGGACCTTGATCGGCTGGGCCTCGCCCTTGGGCTGGTACGAGATGTTCTCCAGGACGAGCCCGGCCTCGCTCTCGTAGTGCCAGCACATACGCCAGGTGGTGCCGGTGGAGAGCTTCTGCTCGATCTTGTACGCCGTGCTGCAGCCGGGGGCCGCCGCGGGCGCGGCCTTGGGCTGGGCGACGGCCGGACCCGCGGCCGTCGTCGCGCCGACGGCGAGTGCGGCCACCGAGAGACCGACCGCCGTACGGCTGCGGGCACGGCTGATTCTGTTCACGCGCATGGCGAAGAGACTCCTTGCGAAAGCATGCGGAAGAAGGAGGTGCGTTGGGAAAGTGAACGGAGGCGGCTCAGCCGCCCGGAGCGCGTCGGTCGCGGCTCAGCCGAGCTTGCCGACCTTGCGGGCGCTCAGGTCGATCACCAGTTCACGGGCATCGATCCAGGACCCGTTCTTGACCTTCGGGAACAGCCTCACGCAGCGGTGCTCGCCGCACTTCGCGAGGAGCGCGGGCTGGGCGCCCGGGGTCGCCCGGTAGACCATGCTGTTCAGCGTCAGCTGGTCGGGCGAGGTGAGTTCCTTGCCGGTGGCGTCCTTGTAGTCGGCTCGCAGGCCCGCGCCGAGCGGGTCTGCGATCAGCAGTTTCGCGGCTTCGACCATCTCGTCGCGGCTGATGGGCGGCTGGACACCGTGCTGGGTGTCCGTCCGCTCGACCTTCCCGCTGTCGAGGTTGACCGTCTTGGTGACGAGCGAGTCGTCCTTGTAGTCGTAGAACGTGACATCCGCGCGGCGCGGCGCGTTCGGGTCGTCCAGTTCGTTCTCCTCCGGATCGGCGAGGTCGACCCCGATACGCTGCGGGCCGCGCTGCCCCTCGACGTTCTCGCCGGAGGTCGACAACTGCCGGTTCAGCGCGATCTGTTCGACCCGCTTGGTCTCGTCGTCGGTCAGCGGGTCACGGCCGGTGCCCTTGTCGCCCTCGGCCGGGGCCCGCTCGACGACACCGGGCTCGACGGCCGCCTGCCCCTGGTCCTGTCCCCCCTGCCGCGCGGCCTGGTTGCCGCCGCGCAGGCCGCCCGAGCTCTCATCGGCCCCCGCCGAGCCCGGAAGGGTGATCCCGACCATCACGGCCGTCCCGGCCACCGCGATGGCCGCACCCGCCACCACCTTTCCCAGATGGCGGTGCACTATCTTGCGCACATTTCCCCCTACTCCCTCTGTTTCTCCAGGAGTGATCTGAGCCCCACTGGTTCGGCATACGACGTATGCCTGGTCAGCGGGTAAGAGGGACATAAGTCATATGAGGTTCCCTCACTTTCGGGGAGACTCGACTCCGAGTTGCCCCCAGGGGCACGGCACTACTGGAAGAGTCGTATCCATGCAGGTCTGGCCTGGAGAGGCGTATCCACTCGGTGCCACGTACGACGGCGCCGGTACCAATTTCGCGGTCTTCTCGGAGGCCGCCGACCGGATCGAGCTGTGTCTGCTGCAGGACGACGGCTCGGAGACGGCGGTGGAACTGCGCGAGAGCGACGCGTTCGTACGGCACGCGTATCTGCCGGGGATCATGCCCGGGCAGCGGTACGGGTTCCGGGTGCACGGGCGGTACGCGCCCGAGCGCGGACAGCGCGTCAACTCCGCGAAACTGCTGCTCGATCCGTACGCGCGTGCGATCTGCGGCTCGGTCAAGTGGGGCGAGGAGGTGTACAGCTATCCGTTCGGGGCGCCCGACAAGCGCAACGACCTGGACTCCGCGCCGCACACCATGACCTCGGTCGTGGTCAACCCGTACTTCGACTGGGGCGACGACCGGCGCCCGCGCACCGAGTACCACCACACGGTGATCTACGAGGCCCACGTGAAGGGCCTGACGATGCAGCATCCGGCACTGCCCGAGGAACTGCGCGGCACCTACGCGGCGCTCGCCCACCCGGCGATCATCGAACACCTGACGGAGCTGGGTGTCACGGCGCTGGAGCTGATGCCCGTACACCAGTTCGTGAACGACCACCGGCTGGTGGAGATGGGCCTCGACAACTACTGGGGCTACAACACGATCGGCTTCTTCGCCCCGCACAACACCTACGCGTCCTGGGGCGACCGCGGCCAGCAGGTCCTGGAGTTCAAGTCGGCGGTCCGGGCGCTGCACGAGGCCGGGATCGAGGTCATCCTGGACGTGGTCTACAACCACACCGCCGAGGGCAACCATCTCGGCCCGACGCTGTCCTTCAGGGGCCTCGACAACGCCTCGTACTACCGCCTCGCGGACGACCCCCGCTACTACATGGACACCACGGGGACCGGCAACTCGCTCCTCATGCGCTCCCCGCACGTGCTCCAGCTGATCATGGACTCGCTGCGCTACTGGGTCACCGAGATGCACGTCGACGGCTTCCGCTTCGACCTCGCGGCCACGCTGGCCCGCCAGTTCCACGAGGTGGACCGGCTGTCGTCGTTCTTCGACCTGGTGCAGCAGGATCCGGTGGTCTCCCAGGTGAAGCTGATCGCCGAGCCCTGGGACGTCGGCGAGGGCGGCTACCAGGTGGGCAACTTCCCGCCGCTGTGGACCGAATGGAACGGCAAGTACCGCGACACCGTAAGGGACCTGTGGCGCGGCGAGCCGCGCACGCTGGCGGAGTTCGCCTCCCGTCTGACCGGCTCCTCCGACCTCTACCAGGACGACGGCCGGCGTCCGCTCGCCTCCATCAACTTCGTCACCTGCCACGACGGGTTCACGCTGAACGACCTCGTCTCCTACAACAACAAGCACAACCAGGCCAACGGCGAGGACAACCGCGACGGCGAGAGCCACAACCGGTCCTGGAACTGCGGCGCCGAGGGCGACACCGACGACGAGGCCGTACTCGCGCTGCGGGCCCGTCAGAAGCGCAACTTCATCGCGACGCTGATGCTCTCCCAGGGCGTGCCGATGCTCAGCCACGGCGACGAGTTCGCTCGCACCCAGAACGGCAACAACAACGCCTACTGCCAGGACAGCGAGCTGGCCTGGGTGCCGTGGCCCGAGGACGGCGGCGAGCTGCTGGACTTCACACGCGCGATGGTGTGGCTGCGCCGCGACCACCCGGTCTTCCGCCGGCGCCGGTTCTTCCACGGCCGTCCCGTCCAGGGCACCCACGACGAGCTGTCCGACATCGCCTGGTTCACCCCTGCGGGCACCGAGATGACCCAGCGCGACTGGGGGTCCACGCAGGCGCAGGCACTGTCGGTCTTCCTCAACGGCAACGCGATCTCCGAACCCGGACCGCGCGGTGAGCACATCGCCGACGACTCCTTCCTGCTGATGTTCAACGCCTCGCCCAAGTCCCTGGAGTTCGTGGTTCCCGTCAACCACGGGCGGCAGTGGCAGGTGGTCGTCGACACGGCCCTCCCGGACGGGGTGGCGGCGGGCACGGGTGCGAAGGTCCAGGCCGGTGACCGGCTGACCCTGCTCGACCGGAGCCTGACCGTGCTGCAACGGCCCGCGTAGCCGGTCATTCGGGCGTACGTCGATGACACGAAAGAGGGCGAGGCGGGTACGTAGGTTTCCATGACACCTGAGCGTCCCGAACGGGAGATCCCGGCCCCGGTGGTACCCGCCGCACCCACCGCCACCTACCGGCTGCAGCTGCAGCCGGAGTTCCCCTTCGGGGCCGCCGAGGCCGCCGTGCCGTACCTGGCCTCGCTCGGCGTCTCCCATCTGCACCTGTCCCCCGTCCTGGAGTCGGTTCCCGGCTCGACGCACGGCTACGACGTGGTGGACCACGCGCGTGTACGGGGTGAACTGGGCGGCGAGGACGGGCTGCGCTCCCTGGCCCGCACGGCACGGGAGCACGGCCTCGGCCTGGTCGTGGACATCGTGCCGAACCACATGGCGATGGCCCCGCGCCACAACCACGCCCTGTGGGAGGTACTGCGCGAGGGCCCCGAGTCGCCGTACGCGCGCTGGTTCGACATCGACTGGGACGCCGGGGACGGCCGGCTGCTGCTGCCGGTGCTCGGGGGCCGGCTCGGCGCGGAAATCGGCCACCTGAAGGTGGACGGCGACGTACTGCGCTATTACGACCACGTGTTTCCGCTGCGCGAGGGCACCGCGGGGCTGCCGCTGCCGGAGCTCCTCGACGCGCAGTGGTACCGACCGGCCTGGTGGCGGCTGGCCCGCACCGACCTCAACTACCGCCGCTTCTTCAGCATTTCGGAGCTCATCGGAGTGCGGGTCGAGGACCCGGAAGTGTTCACGGCGACCCACGCGAAGATCCTGGAGCTGCTGGACGAGGGCGTGGTCGAAGGACTGCGCATCGACCATCCGGACGGCCTGGCGGACCCGGACGCCTATCTGCGCCGCCTCCACGAGGCGACCGGCGGGCGCTGGACGGTGGTCGAGAAGATCCTCGCGGACGGCGAGCCGCTGCCCGCCGCCTGGCCCGTCGCGGGCACCACGGGCTACGACGCCCTGCGGCACGTCGACGGCCTCTTCACGGACCCGGCGGGCGCGGGGGAACTCCTCGGCCAGTACCGGCGGTTCGCGGCCCCCCAGGCCGATCGGGGCGGCCGCTGGGAGGCGACGGTGCGCCGGGCGGCCTACAAGGTGATCACGCACGAGCTGGCCACGGAGTTCGACCGCCTCACGCGCGTGGCGAGCGGGCTGTGCGCCGCATCCCCCGACCCGGAACCGCGCGATCACGCCCCCTGGGCCCTGGGCACCGCGCTGCGGGAACTCCTGGTGCGCGTCGAGGTGTACCGGCCGTATCCGTCCACGGACCCCTCCCTGGTCGTGACGGAGGAGGCCGCCGAAGAGGCCCGGGCGGTCTTCACGGTGCCGGAGGAGGCGCACGCCGTGGACGCCGTACGGGACCTGCTGCTCGGGCGGCCCGGTGACGGGCCCGCGCACGCGGAGTTCCGGGCCCGGTTCGCGCAGACCTCGTCGGCGCTGCGGGCGAAGTCCGTGGAGGACACCGCGTTCTACCGCTATGTGCCCCTGCTGTCGGCCAACGAGGTGGGCGGGAACCCGGGCGCTACGGCCGTCTCCCCGGAGAACTTCCACGCCTACTGCGCGCGTGTGCAGCGCGACTGGCCCGCCACCGGCACCGCCCTGTCGACGCACGACACCAAACGCAGCGCCGACGTCCGTGCCGCCCTCTCGGTGCTCACCCAGTGCCCCGAGCGGTGGGCGGACGTGCTGGCGGAGGTGACCGGCGAGGGGGCGACGGGCGTACCCGACCCCCAGCTGGCGTGGGCCGCGTGGCAGACGGTGTTCGGGCTGGGTCCGGCCGACGCGGAACGCGTCCAGGGGGCACTGCTCAAACACGTCCGGGAGGCCGGGCTGCACACCTCCTGGACCGAGCAGCACCCCGCGTACGAGGAGTCGGTGGCGTCCTTCGTCGCGGCGGGCCCCTGCGGGCCGCCCGGACGGCGTGTGGCGGATTTCCGGGCCTCGCTCGCCCCGCACGTCCGGGCGAACGTCCTGGGGGCCGCTCTGGTCCAGCTGACGATGCCCGGGGTACCCGACGTCTACCAGGGCACCGAGGGCGAGTACCTGGCGCTGGTGGACCCCGACAACCGCGAGCCGTTCACGCCCCTGGAGCAGACGTCGGCGAAGACCGCGCTCACCACGGCGGCGCTGAGGCTGCGCAGGCGGCGCCCCGAGGTCTTCGGTGACGCGGCGACGTACGTGCCGCTGGCGGCGGAGGGGCCGGGCGCCGCGCACTGCACGGCGTTCGTCCGCTCCGGGGAGGTGATTTCCGCCGTCACCCGGCTTTCGCTGCGCCTGGCGGAGGCGGGCGGCTGGCGCGACACCCGGCTCGCGCTCCCTGAGGGGCGGTGGGCGGACGTGCTCGCCCCGGAGCGGGAGTTCACGGGGCACACACGTGTGGCGAAGCTTTTCGAGCGGTTGCCGGTGGTCCTCCTGGAGCGGGTCAGCGCAGGCGGACCAGCAGGCTCCGGGGAGAGCGGCTGATCAGACCGTCCGCGACGGGGTGGAAGCCCGGGGACCTGCGCAGCTCCGGGAGGGCGGCGAGCAGGGCGTGCAGACCGTGTTCCGCGGTGAGCCGGGCGAGCAGCGCGCCGGGGCAGAAATGCCGTCCGGAGCCGTACGCGAGCTGCCCGGGGTCGGGCCGGAAGACGTCGTAGCGGTCCGGGTCGGCGAACCGGGCCGGGTCACGGCCCGCGGCGCCCAGCAGACACGCCACAGTGGCGCCCACGGGTATCGCGCCGACCGGCTCGACGGCCCGGCGCAGCACGATGTGCAGCGGGGGATCACGGCGCAGCGACTCGGCCCAGGCCCCGGCCGTCAGCTCGGGCCGGGCACGGACCAGCGCAAGTTGGCCGGGGTGGTCGAGGAGGTTGGCGAGGAACGACGCCAGCGCGTGCGCGGTCGCCTCGCCGCCCGCGCCGAGGAGCGTCCCGGCGATCCCCGCCACCGCCTCGTCGGGCAGCGGGCGCCCGTCCGCCCGCGCCGTGCACAGCGCGGAGAGCAGATCGCCACCCGGGTGGGCGCGCCGACGGGCGATGTACGGGAGCAGGAAGGCGTCGAGCTCGGGGTGGTGGCCGCCGAGGTGGTCGAGGCCCGTGCGGCACCAGGAGTGCACGCGCGCGGTGTCCTCGTACGGCAGCCCGAGCGCGGCGACGGCCGCCGCGGTGGGCAGCCAGTGGCAGAACTCGGCGACGAGGTCGGCCTCCTGGCGGTCGGCGAGGCGGCGGGCGAGGACGTACGCCGTCCGTTCGACCCCGGCGGTCAGCGCGGTCAGGGCGTGTCCGCGGAACGCCGGTGAGACGAGGGCCCGGTGCGCGCTGTGCGTGCCGCCCTCCAGGTGGGCCAGGGTGCGTCCGGGCGGCGGGGCGACGAGCCGCGGGTCGGCGAGGGCGGCGCGCACATCGGCGTACCGGCTGACCAGCCACGCGCCGAACGGCCGGTCGTACACGAGCGGGAACTTCCGGCGCAGGGTGCGGTACAGGGGGTACGGGTCGCGTTCGATGCCGGGGGTGAGCAGGCTCGGTGGGTCGGGCAGCCGTCGCACGACGGGCGGTCGTGTCGCTGTCGCGAGCGGCGTGGTCGGAGCGGCCGGAGCGACCCGAGCGGCCTGAGCGGTGGCCGCGACCGGAGCAATGGGCGCGACCGGAGCGACGGGCGCGATCGAAGCGCCTTCGACGGGAAGGCCAAGAGAACACAACACCGCGGGCCTCCCACCTCGGGTCTGCGCGCCGGGGAGCGGCACGTGGTTGTTCCCAGCGGACCACCGAGGCCCCCGGACCGCAGTCCTCGTACGCCCGAACGGGTGATCCCGGGGCCCGTCGGCTCGTCACAGGCCCGGGCGGCTTCACCACGCGCCGGAGCTTGGTCCCGGGACCGGCTCGCGACCGCGCACGCTCCAGGGTTCCCGTCGGAGGGACGGCGTGGGGGCGGGCGACGACGTGCGGGCCGCGCCGGGACCCCTGAGGTCGGCCCCGGCCCTCGGTCGGGGACGAGCGGCGCCGCGTACGCCTCATCCGACGCTGCCCGCCCGTCCTGGCGGAGATCAACGCCACCTGGCGCCGCGGGCGCCGCCCCGCCTTCTCCTTGACAGTTCCCCCAGACCGTGGAGTACTGCGGAAAGCGACGCAGGGCGGACAAGTCGGGGGTGAGTCTCCTGCCGGAGTTGCGCTACCCCAGTGTGACCGAAATCGTCTCGTCCGCTCGGACGTTGGCGGCTCACCGTCCCGGGCTGTGCGCCCTCAGACAGATCGGCGTCTCGCGCGCGGGCAGACCCCTCCATCTGCTGTCCGTCGGTCACGCCGAACGCGCGGTCCTCGTCGTGGCGGGCGCCCACGCGAACGAGCCGACCGGCGGCTCGACGCTCCAGTCCCTGGCCGAACGTGTACTGCACGAGCGGGAGTTGCGGGCCGACACCTCCTGGCACTTCCTCCTCTGCGCGGACCCGGACGGCGCGAGCCTCCATGTGACACCGGCCCCGCGCACCCTGTTCGACTACCACCTCGGTTTCTTCCGTCCGGCCGGCCCCGAACAGCCCGAGTGGTCGCCCTCCGTCCTGCCTCCCGACCGGCTGCCCCCGGAGACCCGCGCCCTCACCCGGGTCATCGACGAGCTGCGGCCCTACCTCCAGGTGACCCTGCACGGCACCGATCTCGGCGGCAGCTGGGTGCAGCTGACCAAGGACATCCCGGGCCTCGCCGAACCCTTCGCCAAGTCCGCGGCGGAACTGCACATCCCCGTGGAGACAGGCGCCTCGGACGCCGCCGGCTGGCCCGCTTCCGGACCCGGAGTGCACGTGATGCCGGCGCCGGGCTCGGACGCGGCGTACCCGAGCATGCCCGACGACGCCCGGCACAGCACCTGGTACCACACCCACCGGTACGGCGGCCTGACCGCGGTCGTCGAGGTGCCGATGTGGGCCAGCGACCTCGTGGACGACCCCACGCCGCATCCCGCACCGGAGGCGGCGATGCGACGCCTGGCACACCGGCTGCTGCGCGACGCGCTCCAGGTGCAGGACGTACTCACGGAGGTCCTGCCGAGGCTCCCCGGCCCCGACGGGCCCCTCCTGCGCGCCGCGAAGTGGGCGCTGGACTTGGTGCCAGGTCTGGCCCACGACTGGGTGCGGACGCCTCCCCCCGACCCGACGATGGCGTACGTCGGCAGTGTCGACGCGTTCGGGCGCCGACTCCCATTGCGGGCCGCCGCGATGCTGCTGCGGGTCCTCCAGGAGGCCGACGACCGGGCGGCGCCGCGCCTCGAACGCCTGGTCGCCGCCTGGAGCGACGCCTTCGCCGAACGGTTCCGCGCCCGCTGGGTCCCGCTGGAGAACCAGGTCGAGCACCAGTCCCGCACGGTGGTCGCGGCGGCGCGGCATGCGCGGGACGGCGCGGCTTGACGTCTGACAGACGGCAGATGACAGATAGCAGATGACAGACGGCAGAGGACGTCTGACGGGTGGCAGAGGCCTGGTGTCAGGTGTCAGAGAGCAGATGACAGATATCAGATGACGGATTTCGGATGACAGATATCGTCATCTGTCATCCGATGTCACCTCAGTCCGACACCGCAAACACCGCCCCCGTCCCAGCCCCCATCACACACGAGTTCGAGAATGTATGCGAGTACGTCACCTGCCGCCCCTCCCACTCCCCGCGCGCCGATGCGGTGACCGGGGCGTAGATCATCGAGCAGATGCTGTCGGGCCTGGGCGGAATCCGGGAGATGTCGCCCCCGGCGGTGGCGAGTTCGGCGCAGGCCTCGGCCGCGTGGGCGTGACCCTGGGGCGGGTCACAGAGCAGGAGCGTGCCGCGGGTGCTGCTGGAGTGGGCGTCGCCGGTGGTGAGGGTGAGGTAGAGCCAGTTGCCGGGGAGCGCCTCGTGGGGCGCCGCCTGGGCCGGGGTCGCGCCCAGGGTGAGCAGGGCGACGGTCGCGAGGAGAGCGTTGCCTACCGCGTGGAAGTTTCTCGTCATTCCCGGTGCATCGGCAGCGCGGCCTGCGGACCCCACCCCGTCTCACCCGAATGCGAGCGCACGGGCGCGTACCGCCCCGCGAGTTCGAACGCGGCGATCACCACGCGTGCCTGGTACTCGACCTGGCGGGCGACCGGGATCCAGCGCGCCCCGCAGCCCTCCCGGTAGTCGGCGCACCATGCGTCGATCAGCCGGTCGAGCTCCGGCAGCGCCCCGCTCCGGTCGTGCCCGGAGCCGGTCACGAGCTGGTGCAGCAGCCCGGCCGTGCGCAGGGCGACCCGGCGTCCGGCGAGGCGCAGGGCGGTCAGGCGGGCGGTGTCGAGCGGCGGCAGAGGACGCGCCCCGGCGTCGTGCACGTCGGGGTCCCAGGAGTCGGCGAGGCCGGGCCCGACGAGTAAATAGTCGTCGACGGGTGCGAGGAGGCAGGCCGCGTCCGGGGAGGTGTCGAGGCCGGGGCGGATCCGCGCGAGGATGCCTTCCAGGAGCCGTGTGTCGTGGCGCAGCGTGTGGCTGACGAAGCGCAGCACGGCGTCGGCGTCGGCGGGCCGGGTGGCGTCCTCCACGGCCGCCACGCCCCACATGGGGGCCTCGACCACGGCGGTGACGGTGCCGTAGCGGTGCGGATGGAACCAGGTGGACTCGACGGCGGCCTCGGTGATGGCGGCGGCCAGGTCGCCGGGGTGCGGCGGCGGGATGCGGTAGACGGCGGGGCCGAGCCGCGGCCAGTACAGGGTGTCGTAGGGGCCCAGTTCGCGCGGGATGCCGAGGCGGGCCGCGGTGTGGGCGACGCGCTGGGCGAGTCCGGGCAGCTCGCGGGTCAGTTCGACGAAGGCGCCGCCGACGTCGACGCCGTGCAGGGAGCACTGGAAGACCGGCCGCAGTTCGTCCTGGAGGTCGAGGAGGGCGCGGGTCTCGGGGAGGGTGGCACCGGCCGCGCCTTCGGGCAGCCACTCGGGCTGTTCGAGGAAGCCGGGACGGAAGAAGTTCCGGAAGTAGTGGCCGAGGGTGTACGGGCCGGACAGCCAGGCCTCGTTGCGGCGGGAGCCGTCGGGGTCGAGACAGAGCAGCAGGTTCCAGGTGGCGTCGGCGCCCTCGCAGAGCCGGGGGTCGGCGAGCGCCCGTTCGGCCAGGCGCAGGGCCGTGGCGCCGCCCACGGGTTCGTTGGCATGGGGTCCGGCGACGACGAGGGCCTGGCGGCCGCCGTGTCCGACGGACAGCAGCCACAGCGGGGTGCCCGCCCGTGACGTGCCCACTCGGCGCAGTCGGGCGTCGCGCGGCCGGCGGGCGACGAGCGCGGCCGCGCGGGCGCCCAGCTCGTCCACGGTCGGGTAGCGGAGGAGTGGCGGCAGGGCACACCTCCACAAGTATGGTGCCGTCGGTTCACCTGATGTACATGGTGTACGCACAGTCAGTCACGGCTGTGGAGGTACGTCAACACCGTCGAACATAAGGGAATTTGAGGAAATCACTGAGTGAAACAGAGGCCAAGGCTCACACGGATGCGGGTCGGTCGTTCAGGAGGACGAAAGGCGGAAGGACATGCGTCCGAAGCTGATCTGATCGCCCTCCTTGACGACGGCGGCGCTGATCACCCGCCGTCCGTTGACGGTCGTCCCGTTGGTCGAGCCGAGGTCGCGCAGCACCCACAGGCCGCCCTGGCGGCTCAGTTCGGCGTGGACGCGGGAGACCGTCTCGTGGTTGAGCCGCAGTCCGCTCGCGGGGTCGCGGCCGATCCGCAGGGGGTAGTTGTTGCCCGGGTGGGGCAGCAGCAGCTTGGGGAGACGCTCGGCCTGCCAGGCCCTGCGCAGCCGTACGGAGAAGCCGGAGACCGCTTCGACGGTGCCGAACACCAGTTTCGACCAGCGTCCCTCGGTGGGCAGGTCGGCGATGAGCACGGCGAGTTCGTCGGAGCGGCGGGCGGCGAGCGCCAGTTCCATCCGGCGGACGAACGTGTCGTGCGAGAGGCGCCCGAGGGCGACGCCGTCACTGAGCGCCTTCAGCGCCCGGTCGCGCTCCGCGTCGGACAGCCGCGCGGGGTACGTGTGGAACTCGAAAGACGACGTCACGGAGGTGATTGTCGGTCAGTAGGAGCGGGGTGTCCAGAAGACCCGGAAAAGGCCGCCGCCGCCGACAGGTGGGTTCCACGCGTCCATCACGTGGCAAACACGCGGCAAAAGGGTGGATTCGAAAGCGAATTGATCTCGCGTGAAGCACCATGGACGTGCTACGTCACGACATGTTGTGCCACTCACGTCGCGCTCTGTCACGGAGAGCGGACGACAGACGGGCAACGCGACGGGCAACGCGACGGGCAACGCAACGGGCAACGGAGAGCGGACAAGGGGGAACCGTCTGTGCGGTTCGAGGTGTGGGCACCGGATGCCGACCGGATGACGCTCCACTGCGCGGGCGCCACGCACGCGCTGGAGCGCGATCCGGAGCGCGCCGGATGGTGGACGGGCGACGCGGACGCGCAGGACGGCACGCGGTACGGGTTCGCGGTGGACGACGGCCCCGTGCTGCCCGATCCCCGTTCGCGGCGGCAGCCGGACGGCCCGGACGGACTGAGCGCGGTGGTCGACCAGGCCCGGTACGCGTGGCGCACCGAGTGGGCGGGGCGCCCGCTGCCGGGCGCGGTCCTCTACGAGCTGCACGTGGGGACGTACACCCCCGAGGGAACGCTCGACGCGGCGGCCGGGCGGCTCGAACACCTCGCGCAACTGGGCGTCACCCACGTCGAGTTGATGCCGCTGTGTCCGTTCCCCGGGCGGCACGGCTGGGGGTACGAGGGGGTCTCCCTGTGGGCCGTGCACGAGCCGTACGGCGGCCCGGAGGCGCTGAAGCGTTTTGTCGACCGGGCGCACGAACTCGGCCTGGGCGTGGTCCTCGACGTCGTGCACAACCACCTCGGCCCGTCCGGCAACCACCTCCCCGCGTTCGGGCCGTACTTCACGGACACCCATCAGACGCCCTGGGGCTCCGCCGTGAACCTGGACGCACCGGGTTCGGACGAAGTGCGCGCGTATCTCGTCGACAGCGCCCTGGCCTGGCTGCGGGACTTCCGGCTGGACGGGCTGCGCCTGGACGCGGTGCACGCGTTGCGGGACACGCGCGCGGTGCACTTCCTGGAGGAACTGTCGACGGCCGTGGACGCCCTCGCCGACGACCTGGGCCGGCCGCTGTTCCTGATCGCGGAGTCGGACCTGAACGACCCGCGGCTCGTCACCGCGCGCGCCGAGGGCGGTCTCGGGCTGCACGCGCAGTGGAACGACGACTTCCACCACGCGCTGCACACCGCGCTGACCGGTGAGGGGCAGGCCTACTACGCGGACTTCGCGCGGTCCCCGTTCGCGGCGCTCGCGAAGACGCTGACGTCCGGCTTCTTCCACGACGGTACGTACTCGAGCTTCCGCGGCCGCCGCCACGGCCGCCCCCTGGAGCGTACGCGCGTCTCGGCGCACCGGCTGCTCGGCTACTCCCAGACCCACGACCAGATCGGCAACCGCGCCCAGGGGGACCGGCTGTCGGCGTCCCTCTCCCCCGGGCTGCTGGCCTGCGCGGCCGCGCTGACGCTCACCGGGCCCTTCACTCCGATGCTGTTCATGGGCGAGGAGTGGGCGGCCGGCACCCCTTGGCAGTTCTTCACCGACCACACCGATCCCGAGCTCGCTCAGGCCGTACGGCGGGGCAGGCGGCGGGAGTTCGCGGCGCACGGCTGGGCCGAGGAGGACGTCCCCGACCCGCAGGACCCGGCGACCCGCGACCGCTCCTGCCTCGACTGGTCGGAGCCCGAGAAGGCACTCCACGCGCGTGTGCTGGCCTGGTACCGCGACCTGATCGCCCTGCGCCACCGTCTGCCCGACCTCGCGGACCCCGATCTCGCCGCCGTCAAGGTCGCCTACGACCACCAGGCCCGCTGGCTGGCCCTGCGGCGCGGGGACGTACGGGTGGCGGTGAACCTCGGCAAGGAGGCCGCCGCGATCCCGCTGGGGCTGCGCCACGCGCGCGTGCTGGCCGCGTGGGAACCGGTCGCGGCGCCGGACGCGGACGGGTTGTTGAGCGTGCCCGGCGAGTCGTGTGTGGTGCTGACGCAGGCGTGAGCGCCGGACGGCTTCGCGCGGCCGGTCTCAGCCGTCGCCCGGCAGGTCCGTGACCCGTTCGAGGAGGATCGGCTCCCAGGCGCGGCCCAGTTGGGTCCGCAGCAGCGGGAGCGGCCCTTCGCCGCGGCCGCGCAGGCGCTCGGCGAGGCGGATCACCGTGTCGCAGCGGGACAGCCACAGGCCGCGCAGACAGGGCCGGGCCCCGTAGCCGGCGAGGGTGGCGGCGCGTACGGCGGCGGGGGCACCGACGGCGATCGCGAGCCCGGCGATGTCCTCGGCGGGGTCCCCGAGGACCGCGTCGGTCCAGTCGAGGACGCCGCGCACCCGCCCGTCGGCGCTCACCACCAGGTGTTCGCCCTTGAGGCCGTGGTGGACGAGGACGGCGGCGGCGGTCTGCGCGGCCAGTTGGCCGGCGGCGGGCCGAGTGAGCTGGGCGAGGCGTCCGGGGTCGAACTCGTCGGCGGCGGCGAGCCGCTCGGCGGCCCGCTCCGCGGCCGTGCGCAGCTCCTCCAGGGAGCGGGGCGCGGCCCGTGGCACGCCGAGCGCCTCGGCCTGCCGTACGGGCACCTCGCGCAGCCCTGTCAGCAGTCCTGCGAGGTCCGCCTCCCCGACCGCGGAGACGTCCTGGGCCTCACCGGAGCGGCCGGGCAGCCGGGTGTCCAGCGTGTAGGCCAGCCCGCCCGCCCAGTCGCCGTGCGCGACGCTCGTCGGCACCGCGACCCCGACGAGCGGGCGGACCAGGTCGCGCAGTCGCAGCTCGCGGCGTCGGCGCACGGCGGTCTCGTGGTCCGGGGCGAGCCGCAGCACATGGCGGGTGCCGACCCACCAGGTGGTGTGCTCAGCGCCCTCGGTGACGGGCCGGACGTCGGGGCCCGCGCCCGCCGCCTCGCTGCCGGCGAGCAGTGAACGGGCCAGTCGGCGGACGGTGTCCGCGGTGGGTGTCGGTGCCTGGGTCATGGTCGCGCCGTTGCCGTCGGGGGCCTTGGGCTGCCGGGAGGCCCTGGGGAGTACTCCTGGTGGCCGGTCAGTCGACGATCGCCATCTCGCGGGACGTGGTGTTGAGGCGCCATCCGCCCTCCTCGGTCACCGTGACGATGTCCTCGATGCGCACCCCGAAGCGGCCGGGCAGATAGATGCCGGGCTCCACGGAGAAGCACATCCCGGGCACGAGGGGCAGTTCCTCGCCCTCGATCATGTACGGCGGTTCGTGGGTGGTGACGCCGATGCCGTGCCCGGTGCGGTGGATGAAGTACTCGCCGTATCCCGCCTCTGTGATGACGGCGCGGGCCGCCCGGTCGACGTCCTGGCAGGCGGCTCCCGGCCGGACCGCCGCGACGCCCGCCTCCTGGGCCGCGCGCACGACGTCGTGCACCCGGCGCTCCTCGAGGTCCGGCTCGCCGACGTGGACCGTGCGGGAGGTGTCGGAGCCGTAGCCGTGTTTGAGGCCGCCGAAGTCGAGGACGACCATGTCACCGCGCCCGATGACACGCTCGCCCGCCTCGTGGTGCGGGTTGGCGCCGTTCGGGCCCGAGGCGACGATGGTGAAGTCGACCTGGGAGTGTCCGAAATGCCGCAGCAGCTCGGCGAGGTCGGCGGCGACTTCGGCCTCTCTGCGCCCCGCGAAGGGCACCTTCCGGATCTCCTCGTACGCGGCGTCCGCGGCCGCCCCGGCCTCCGCCAACCGCGCCACCTCCGCCACGTCCTTGACCGCCCGCAGCATCGGCAGGGCTTCGGTGAGGGCCGCGTACCGCGTGTCCGGCAGCCGCCGCTGCAGGCCGAGCAGATGCAGGGCCCAGGCGTTGTCGCTGACGCCGAAGCGGCCCTCGCTCCCGACCAGGGACGCGGCCGCCTCGTACGGGTCCTTGCCGTCGGTCCAGTCGCGCAGGGTCAGCATGGGGGCCGCCGCTGCCGCGTCCGGGGCCTCCAGGGTCGGCACGACCAGCACGGGATCCTGCCCGGCCCTGAGCACCAGCAGGGTGAGGCGTTCGGTCTCCACGGGCCGGTAGCCGGTCAGCCACACCAGATCGGGCCCGGGGGCGATCAGGACGCCGTCGAGTCCCGCGTCCGCGGCGGCCTCGGCCGCGCGCCGCATACGGGCCTCGTAGTCACCGGCGGTGAAGGGCGCGGGCGTGCCGGTCATCCATGCCTCCGTCTGTCCGGAGTTTCCCCAGGGGCTACGGGCAGCATCCTGCCCGTTTGCCGGTGCGGACGCGAGCCGGTTGCGGCCATGGCGTCGGTCCGGGAGCTCAACTAACGGTTGAGCATTGTCAATCCATTAGCACTAATGGTTGTATGCACATGTTCCATTAACTTCCAAGAACGCCGATAGGGAGGCCCCAGGCCATGCTCGTACTGGCACACATCAGCGATCTGCATCTCGACGGCACCCGGCGGGCGACGGAGCGGGCCGAGCGGGTGCGGGACCGGCTGTGGGAGCTGCCGGGGCGGGTGGACGCCCTGCTGGTGACCGGCGACATCGCGGACCACGGCACGGAGGCGGAGTACGAGGAGGCGGCGCGCCTGCTCGGGCTGCGCGACGGGGAGCCTCCTTTCCCCGTACTCACCTGCCCGGGCAACCACGACAGCCGCGCGCCCTACCGCAAGGCCCTGCTCGGGCAGCCCGCGTCCGAGGAGCCGGTCAACAGCGTCCACGTCTTCGACGACGCCGCCCTCCTGATGTGCGACCCCAGCGTTCCGGGCCACGACGAAGGAGAACTGGACGAGGAGACGTACGCCTGGATCGAGACGACGCTCGACGAACTGGAGGGCACCGTGCCGGCGCTGCTCGCCTTCCACCACCCGCCGGTGGCGCTGCACCATCCGCTCCCGGACGCCTACCAGCTGCGCCGGCCGGATTCCCTGGCCGCGCTGCTGGAGCGCAGGCCCGAGGTCGTCGGGCTGATCACCGGGCATGCGCACACGCCCGCCGCGACCGCCTTCGCCGGGCGGCCGCTCGTCGTCGGTCCCGGGGTGACCTGGACGCTGCGGCTGCCCTGGGAGGGCGATGGGGTCGCCGACCGGGACGCGCCCCCTGGGTTCGCGTTTCATGTACTGGCCGACGACGGGCGGCTGACCAGCCACTTCAGGACCGCCTGACCGACTCGTCGGCGCCGGCGTCAGGTCACGACGCCCGGGACCGTGGACAGTTGTTGGTGGTCGCCGTTCGCGTGGCGGACGCCGAGCGTGACCGTGGTCCCGGGGTCCGCGGCCGAGACCGCCCGCGCGAGGTCGGCGGCCGAGCCGAGCCGTGCCCCGCCGAAGGCGATCAGGGTGTCACCGCGGACCAGGCCCGCGGTGTGGCCCGGGCCGGGGATGTGCACACCGACGACGAGCGCGCCCCCGCCGTCGGGGGCGTCGACGGCCTCGATGCCGAGTGTGGCCTTCCCGGGCGCGGGCTCCGGCGCCGTCGATGCGACCGGACTCCCGCCGCCGGACGGCTGTTACGTTCGGCGGTATGAGCGATCACGCCCTGCGGCTGCTCCGGGAGCAGTCTCACCTGGCCGAACTGGCCGCGTTCCCCTTCAACTTCGACCTGGCCCGTGCCGACCACGTCGAGGACGTCCGGCTCGCCTCGGGCGGTCCGCTGGAGGCGGTGGCGGGTGACGACACGGGCGGTACGTATTTCGTGTGCGAGGACGGTTCCGTGCTGTACGCGGACTCGGAGGGCTCCGCCGGAATCATCGGCAACAGCGTCGACGAGGCGCTGGAGGTGCTGGTCGGGCTGCCCGGCTGGCACGACCACCTGGGGCTCGCGCCGGCCGACGGAGAGGAGAAGATCCGCGCCGCGGTCGCCGAGACGGAGGAGGAGATCCGGGAGTACCACGGGATCGACGACGAGCGGACCGAACTGCGGGCCGGTCTCGGCCTGCCCGAGCGCTCGCCCGTCGAGCTCATCGGACTGCTGCACGCGGCCCTGTTGCGCACCGAGCCCGACTTCCTTCTTCTGAACGCGGAGGAGGGCGGCGCACACGGCCTCCTGGAACGCCACCCCCGTCCCCCGTTGTGGGAGTCGGTCCTCGCGCGGGGACGCGCCGACCTGGCGCTGCTGCGCGAGGGCTCGGCGTGGGACGAGGTGGCCGGGGACCGGGCGCGCCGGGCGCTCACGCTGCGCGCCGCCCAGTTCGACCGGCGCGAGGGCGATCTTCCGCTGCTGCGGCATCTGCTGAGGCATGAGGCCGAGGCGTCGATGACCGACGAACTGCGGCTCGCCGCCGTCCTGGTGGGCCTGCACGGTCTGGCGGAGGATCTGCCGCTGCTGTACGAGGTCCGAGAGACGGACTTCGACACCTGGTGCGGGCTCGGCGGGATGCCCGAGCCGGGCGCTGATCCGGCCGAGCTGCGGAGGTGGGCGAGCGACCTGGACGACTCGCTCTTCGGCACCGACCCCGCCGACGAGCCGCTGTTCACCTGGACCGGACTCGCCCGCGAACAGGGTCTGGTCGAGCTGGCCCGCGCCGCGCTGATCCGGCGATTGGACGACATCGACTTCCGGGCGTACTGCGACGCGCGGGACGGCAAGGCCATGGAGCGTCGCCACGCATGCCAGCTGAGCCCGCTCGTGCACGAGTTCCAGCAGTTGGGCGACACCTTTCAGGCGCTGCGCGCCCAGCGGCTGCACGTGCCGTTGCAGACCAAAGCCTGGGACCGCGTCTCGGCCCTCCTCAGGCTCGCCCGGCTGGAGCGGGAGGAGGGCCGGTTCGGCGCGGCGATACGCACGTTGACCTCGCTGCGGGACACCCTCCCCAAGCCGGACGGCAACGACGGCGACAGCGACGGCAACAGCAACAGCAACAGCGACGGCTCACTGGAGCACTGGTGGCGCACCAACCTGGGCGCGTACATCGTCGAGGAGCACTACGCGGTCGCCCGGGCCGCGGCCTCCGACACAGCGCTCACCGACGAGGTCCGCGTCGTCACCGTGGCCGCCGGGGAGCTTGTGGCGAGACTCTCCGGGACGGCCAGGGCGAACGTGGAGCGGAGCCTCGCCGGGGCGACGGACATCCACACGGACACAGGTGACAACACCGGTGACAACACCGGTGACAACACCGGTGACAACACCGATGCGAACGCAGATGCCGACGTCAGTGCAAAGCGGACGTCGCCTCGGCCTTCGGCAGGCTGAACTCCGCGGCGGCTCCCACTCCCTTCGGCAGGGTGAACGACGGGGTGGGGCCTGCTGCGATCCGGGGAGTGAGGTCCGGCGGGGCTTCCGTCTCCGCCATGTCGTGCGGACTGAGTACCGGCTCCGGTACCGGTACGGTCCCGACCCCGGTCCCGGGGAACGGCACCGTGGGAGCCCGGTCCGGCAGGAAGCCGTGGGCGCGGCGGGCCAGGTCCTCGGCGCCGTAGCGGTGGCAGTCCTGGTGCCATTTCAGGATTCCGGAGAGCCAGTTCTCAAGTTGCACCACATAGCCGTCCATGATCCCGCGCACCTCCTCGGAGAGCTTGAAGTCCTCGTACAGGAGCGGCAGTTCATGGGCGGCCACGTGCTGGAACTGCTGCATGCGCTGGGTCATCAGGTCGTGGATGATGCCGAGGCCGGTCGGGTAGTCGCAGCCGAAGAAGTTCTGCACGACGAGGATGGCGTTGTGGACCTCGCCCTCGTACTCGATCTCCTTCTGGTACGAGAAGACGTCGTTGATGAGCATGGCGTAGTCGATGGCGGCGTTCTCCAACGACCGGACGGGACCGCTCCGGTAGACCTCCGGCGGGACCTTGGGGCCGTGGCCCAGGCGGCACAGGTTCAGGGTGAGGTCGGAGCCGAAGGTGGCACGGCGCATCTCCAGGTAGTCGATCGGGTCGGGGATGCGGTGCTGGAGCTGGTTCGACAGCTCCCACACCCAGCTCTCCGTCATCTTGTCCACGTCACCGCGCAGCTTGCGCCGCTCGTCCGGCGTCATCTTCGCCGTCGTGCGCTCCCACAGGTCGAGGAGGCCGTGCTCCATGCCGTTGGCCGGGACCGGGGTCGGCTCGCCGTCGATGGGCATGCAGGCCGAGAGGCGTTCGGTGGTCGTCTTCGCCGCCGCCAGGTCGCGGCGGTGTCCGAAGACCAGCGGGTAGTAGTCGTCGCCGTACGTCCCCCAGGCCAGCCACTGGGAGCCCAGGTCGAGGGCTTCCTCGGTCGCGTCCGGGTGGATGCCCGCGGCGCACAGCGGAAGGTCGTACGCCGCCAGCTTGTCCTCGTCCCAGACGCCCTCCTGGAGCATGCCCCTCTCGTACATCCAGCCGGTGAGGCGGTCGCGGGCGCCGTCCAGGTGGGGGCTGAGGGCGAACTCGAAGGGCATGTGGAAATCGGGGAGCAGGGACGGGCCGACCTTCTGGTACGGGACATGGGTGTACCTGCGCAGCCGCTGCGCCCCGGCCGCGGAGAGCAGGGCGCCGATGTCGACGGCCGAGGTGCCGAGTTCGGCGAGGCCCAACGCCCGACTGCCCTCCACCGCCCCCTCGTTCATGTAGCGGCTGGAGCGCAGGTGCCACTCGTGGCCGCCCGACTGCCAGTCCTGGAGCCCCTGGGTGTACGCGGCGACGGCGGCGACCTGGTCCGGGGTGAGTCCCTTCTCCACGGCGAGTGCGGGCACTTCGGTGAGGGCCGTGTGCTCGAACTGGTGCAGGCGTGAGGTGAGGATGTCGTTGACGGTCTCGGCGGCCTCCTGCGTGGTGCAGCCGAAGAAGGTCTCCAGGACGAGGATGCCGTTGCTGAGCTCGCCCTCGACCTCGACCTCGCGCTGGTAGGAGAACACGTCGTTGCGCAGATGGACCCCGTCCGAGAACGTCTCCATCAGCACCCGCAGCGGGCGCGTCCCCGCGACGGAGGCGGGCACCTCGGCCGTCGCGTACTCCACGAGCCCCGCCGACCAGGGGGCCCCGCCCACCTTGCGGCGCATCTCGATGTACTCGACGGGGTTGGCGATCCGTCCCTCGTTGATGTTGGAGAGCTCCCACATCGACTCGTTGAGCAGGTGCTCCGTGGACACCGCGAACCGCCCCCGCCAGTCCACCGACATCGCGGGCACCGTGCGCGCCCAGAGGTCGGCGAGCCCGGCCTCGACCGGATTCTCCGGCTCCGGTACGGGGGTCGAGAGGTCCAGTGGCATGAAGAGGGGCAGCCGGTCCAGGTAGGCCTTGCCGCCGTCGCGGTCCTGGGTGCGTTTGAAGGTCTCCAGGAAGTGGTCGTCGAAGAAGAAGACCCACACGTACCAGTCGGTGATGAGCGAGAGAGCCGGGCCGTCGCAGTCGGGGTGGGTGTACGCACAGAGCAGCCCGTAGTCGTGCGCGTCGAGGTCGGACTGTTCCCAGATGCCGGAGCCCTCCAACATGCCCATCCCACGGGCCCATTCGACCGTGTGGGCGCGCGCCTCGTCGAGGTGCGGGTTGAGCCGCGCGGGATACGGCATGTAGAAGTGCGGGAGTTCGAACGGCTGCGTCATGGCCGGGCCCTACCCAGGGCCCTCCGGGGGCATCCGCCGGGTGGGACATGATCACACCATCGCGTGAATTTACCCCCTTTTCCGGTCAGCGGCCCCGGCCCCGCGGGCGGGTCGGCACGCGCTCTTGCCGACCCGAACCCGCCGGGCCACCGTGGTCGCATGACCTCCTTCGTACTTCCCCATGAAGTGCACGGCGACGGTGCCCACAAGGTGATCGCCGTGCACGGCTGGTTCGCCGACCGGTCCGCCTACGCGGCGGTGGTCCCGGATCTCGACCGTGCCGCGTTCCAGTACGCGCTGGTCGACCTGCGCGGCTACGGGCAGGCGAAGGACGCGGTCGGCGCGTACACCACCGCCGAGGCCGCCGCCGATGTGGTCGAGTTGGCGGACCGGCTCGGCTGGGAACGGTTCTCGGTGGTCGGCCACTCGATGGGCGCCGCCGTCGCCCAGCGCCTGCTGGCCCTCGCCCCGGACCGGCTGCGCCGGCTCGTCGGGGTCTCGCCGGTGCCCGCGTCCGGGCTGCCGCTGCCGGCGGACCAGTGGGAGCTGTTCGCGGACGCGGCGCACAAGCCGGAGAACCGGCGCACCATCATCGACTTCACGACCGGCGGCCGGCATCCGGCATCCGGCATCCGGCATCCGGCATCCGGCGCATGATGCTCAATCAGGATCCGCCGGACCATGGCAGGTTGCGGCGTCTGGTCAGCCGCGCCTTCACGCCTCGCCGGGTCGAGCACTTCGCGTCGGTCGTCCGCACCCGGGCCCGGGACCTGCTCGAAAAGGCGGTGGCCGAGGCCCGTGCGGACGACGGCGTCTTCGATCTCGTCGCCACCGTCACCGACGAGTACGCCCTGCTCAACCTGGCCGACCTGCTGGGCGTTCCGGAGCGCGACCGCGGCCTGCTGCTGCGCTGGACACAGCGCGTCATCGGCTACCAGGACCCCGACGAGGCGGGCGAGCCCGTGCTCGACGCGCGCGGCCGCCCGGTCAATCCGCGCTCCCCGGCGATGCTGCGGGACATGTTCGCGTACGCGCACCAACTGGCCCTCTACAAGAAGAGCCATCCGAGCGACGACGTCATGACCACCCTCGACGCCGACCCCGAACTCACCCCCGACGAGCTGGAGATGTTCTTCTTCCTCCTCACCGTCGCAGGCAACGACACCGTGCGCAGCGCGGTTCCCGGAGGTCTTCTGACACTCGCTCACCACCCGGTCGCGTACGCCGCCCTGCGTGCCGGGGTCATCGAACTCGGCGCGGCCGGCGACGAGTTGCTGCGACTGCATCCGCCGGTGCTCAGCTTCCGCCGTACGGCGGCCCTGGACACCGAGCCGGCCGGGCAGCGCATCCGCGCGGGCGACAAGGTGGTCGTCTTCCACGCCTCGGCCAACCACGACGAGCGCGTCTTCACCGATCCCGAGCGGCTCGACCTGTCGCGCTCGCCCAACCCCCATGTCTCCTTCGGCGACGGCCCGCACGTCTGCCTCGGCGCGCACTTCGCCCGTCTGCAACTGCGCGTGCTCCACGAGGAGACGTTGCGGGCCCTGCCTGTGCTGCGAGCAGCCGGACCTCCCCGGCGCCTCGTCTCGAACTTCATCAACTGGATCAAGTCGCTTCCACTGGAGGCCGCTTGACCCTCAGGTCCGCACCTGGATCAGGGCGTGTGTGCCGCTCGTGCGCCAGCGCCCGCCCTCGGCCGCGTCGAGGGCGGCCTCCGTGCGGGCGTCCAGACCCACGATCACATCGGACTTGAGGGTGCGCAGGGCGGCGACCGGGCCCGGGAAGTACGCGGTGGGCTCCGCGAAGGGGGTGGTGGCGGGGTAGCGCCGGTCGCCGACCAGGCGGCGGTAGTTCAGGTCGCCCTTCACGATGGTCACGTCGGCCTCGGCGAACTCACGGCCCAGGTCGTCGGGCATGTCGGCGTACGGCAGCGGGGCGCAGGAGAAGGGGTGAGCCCGGACGGTGAGGCGACCGTCGGTCATGGCCGCCCACAGTCGGTGGCCGGACTCGCCCGCCGCGCCTTTCGCCCCGGTGAGGTGGCGCACGGCGTCGACCACGTCGGCGGTCGTGGCGTCGGAGACGTAGTACGGGTACGGCTTCACGTGCAGGAGCGCCCGCCCGACGCGGCGGTGGTGGAGCAGGTGGTCGATCAGGAGCAGATCGGGGATGAGTTCCCGGCCGGAGTTGTCCGCGACCACGCAGAGGGTGCCGCCCGCGAACAGGGATCGCAGCGACTCGGTGTCAGTGGCGACCAGTTGGGCATCGACGTCCGATTCCCCGTCCGCGGCGGCGAGGCGGAAGCCGAGGTCCGCGCGGTTGCCCCACAGCGAACCGTGCAGCAGCGCCTCCTCCCGCTCCTCGACCGGCCGTTCGGCGAGCGGGTCGAGCGCGTCGAGTTCCTCGTCCGCCTCCGGGGTGTCCAGCTCCGCGAGTTTGAAGGGGCGGAAGGGGTCGATGCCTTTCCAGGGGCCGGGGGCGAAGTAGCCGACGGCTTCGAGGAGTCGGCGGTAGAAGTAGCTCTCGGACCAGAGGAAGGGCACGTCGAACCAGGAGCGGCCGGTGTACTCCTCGGCGCCCCACCGCTCCCACTGCCCGCGGTCCGCCGCCCGCTCGCCGAGCGGTTCGATGACGCCCTCGGTGGCGTTCTTCAGCAGGGCGTCGAGCGCGCGGTGCTGCTCGGGGCCGTAGGGGAAGGCGTCCCGGACCTTCCGGACGAGGGCCGGATGCCGCTGGGCGAGCACGCTCCAGGGGAACGAGCCCGGCTCGTTGCTGAGGATCACGGGCGCGTCGGAGGGTTCAGACATATGGCTCACGGTACCGGCCGGGCCGAAAGGGGCGGCCCACGCCGCGCATGGGCCGCCCCTCCCCCCGTGGGCCGCGCTCAGAAGGTCAGTTTCCAGCTGTTGAGCTTGCCGGTGTCCGAGGCGGCCACGTCCTGGACGCGGAGTTTCCATGTGCCGTTCGCGGTCTCGCCGGACGCGTCGACCGTGCAGGTGGTGCTGACGTTGTCCGCGGAGTCCGAGGTGCTGGAGGACTTCAGGCGGTACGTCGAGCCGTCCGGGGCGACCATGTCGATCACCGGGCCACCGCGGTAGGTGTGGGTGATGTCGGCGCCGACCTGGAGGGCGGAGGGCGCGTTGCCGCTGCGGCCGCCGACGGCGATCGAGGACTCGACGGCCGCCCCGTTGTCCGGGATCGAGAGGGCGGTGGTGTTGGAGAAGGTCGTGCCCGTGGTCGCGGCGCTCACGGCCTGCACGGTCTTCGTCGCGTCCGCGAGGCCCGCGCCGCAGCCGCCGGAGCAGGTGCCGGGCAGGGCACGCGCGTTGTTCTTGACGGCGGTCTCCATCTGGGCCGGGGTGAGCGAGGGGTTCGCCGACTTCATCAGCGCGACCAGGCCCACGATGTAGGCAAAGCCCAGGTAATACGGATACAGGGGAAACCCTCGATCTGGCCGGTAACCGTCCCTCAAGGGCTCCCGGTTGGCCGGGAATGCCCGGTTTCAGCTGGCTCGCGCATCTGAACGCACGGCCCCGTGCCGCCGTACTTCACGGTGCGGCCACGCCTGCGCGCGATGCCGTACGGCCGCACCCGCCGCCCCCACCCCGCAAGGAGACCCACCGGATGACCGCACACCGCACCGCCACCGCGGCCGCTGTCGCCGTGGCGGCCCCACTGCTTCTCCTGACGTGGGCCGTGGGTCCGGCCCAGGCGCACGGCGCGCCGACGGATCCGGTCAGCCGGGTGGTGGCCTGTTCTCCGGAAGGCGGCAGCAACACAGGTACTGCGGCCTGCAAGGCGGCGATCGCGGCGAACGGCGCCCCCTTCACCGCCTGGGACAACCTCCGGGTCGCCGGTGTGGGCGGCAGGGACCGTCAGGTGATCCCGGACGGGCAGCTGTGCAGCGGGGGTCTGCCCGCCTACAAGGGACTGGACCTGGCCCGCGCCGACTGGCCCTCGACGCGGATGACGCCGGGCGCGACCTTCACGCTCTCCTACAGTTCGACGATTCCGCACACGGGGACCTTCAAGCTGTATCTGTCCAAGCCCGGGTACGACCCGGCCAAGCCCCTCAAGTGGTCCGATCTGCCGACGAAACCGTTCGCCACGGCCACCGATCCGGCACTGGTGAACGGCGCCTACCGGATCAAGGCCACGCTGCCCGCCGACCGGACCGGCCGGCAGATGCTGTACACGATCTGGCAGAACACGAGCACGACCGACACGTACTACTCGTGCTCGGACGTGGTCTTCCCGGGCGGGGGCGGCGGGGCCGCCGCGCCGACGACCTCGTCCCCCGCGCGTACGACACCCACGGCCGGCCGGAAGGCTCAGCAGAGCCAGGAGCCGACCACGACCACGGCCGCCCCCACCGACCAGTCGCCGTCGCCCGCCCCGGAGACCACCGCGGCGACGACGGAGGTGACCGCACCCGACCATCTGGCGCCGGCCGCGGACAGCTCGTCCGGCGGCAGCAACACGCTCCCCCTCGTCGCCGGGGCGGGGGGAGCGGCCGCGTTCCTGCTCACCGCGGGCGTCGCGATCACGCTGCGACGCCGCCGGTGACCGGTCGTCCGGGTTCGGTCAGTTGACGGTGACCGCCGGGCTGCCCGACTGGGTGGTGTCGGAGACGGGCGCGTACTTCGCGGTGAAGTAGCCGCTGCTGAAGCAGAGCGACGAACCCGAGGACTTCGCGAACGCCTGGTTGGTGAAGGTGATGCTGTTGTCGGTGTTGCTCGCCGTGCCGGTCAGGCTGGGCGCCTGGTAGACGCAGTTGATGCTGCCCAGCAGGGTGCGCAGTACCACCGTGGTCTGGATGGTGGAGCCCGCGGCCGGGGTCACGGTGACCGTGCCGCCCGAGGCGACCGTGGTGGTGTACGGGAGGTTGTTGACCGTGACGCTGGTGACGCCGAGCACGCCGATGACATTGCTGGTGCAACTGCCGAAGGTGTGGGCGCTGAGCGACTCGGTGGCCGTGCCGGGGGCCGTCGGGTTGTCGGTGACGGAGGCGGTGAAGGCCGACGCGGCACAGGAGACACCGCTCGTGCCGGTCGCGCTGGAGTAGAGCGTGGCGGCGGTGCCGGTCGCCAGTGAGGCGGTGAGGACGTCACCGGTGGCGACGGCAGCTCCGCCGGCGGTGAGCACGGGGGTGTCGTCCGCGGAGGCGGGGGCGATCGCGGAGACCGAGAGCGCGGCGGCGGTACCGAGGAGGGCGAGCAGGGATCGAGTGCGCATGGGGGTGCCTCTTTCTCAGACGGGCGTGCGGGTGGGTACGGGGCCGGCGCGGACATGCCGTCACGGCGGACCGCTGCCGGTCCGTGACGCCTTCTCCTTACGTCACGGACCGGCAGCGGAAGCCGGGCGACCGGACACGGCTCAGGGGGGAAAGTGCCGTGCCGGTGCCGCGGGGGGGGGAGGTGGTTTCAGCGTTGGAGCGCACCGCACGTTCAGACGTGCCACGGCCGCCCCGCGAGGAGCGGGCGGTCCAGGAGGTGGCGTACGTGCCGCGCATCGGATCCGGCGCCACGGATCCAAGGGAAACAATGCAGAGTTCTAGACCTGATGAATAGTCAACGTCAAGGCTCAGCAAGGAAGTTGAAGGTCGACACGGTCCCAAGGGTGAGACGGTCGCAGACCCGGCCACGAGGTCGTCGCGAGCCCAAATGCGAGGTCAGCACGGCCGGGCCTCCACAGTTGGCACACAATCAACATCCCATTGCCACAAGTCTCTTGACCCAAGAATGTAACCCCCGGTAACTTCCACGTCGGCTACTGCTGCGTAACGAGAAAGCCCTTGCGACCGCCGGGAGTTGTGAGGAGGCGTGCGTGGTAGCCGCTGTCCGCGCCAGGACAACGTGCCCGTTGAAGCCCCACCTGCATGACTATGTCCAGGGAGCAGAACATGGCCTCGTCCTCGGACGCCACGGCGTCCACCGATTCGACCCCCGAGAACGAAAGCGGTTCCGGCGGACGTGGGCGGGTCCGCCTGCGCCGCGCCGCGGTGATGGCGGTGCCTGCCACCGCTGTCGCCGCGGGACTGATGATCCTCACCGCCCAGGGCGCTCTGGGGGTGCAATTCGCCATCTCCGGCATGCCGTTCACGGTCACCGCCACCGAACTCAACGGCACCGGCTTCGAGCAGTTCGGCAACCTCGACAACATGGCCGACGGCAGCCCGAACGCCGGCGACACCGGCGGCCAGGTCCTCGTCGTCACCTCCGCGATCAAGAACGCGACGCTCACCAAGCTGTGCCAGAGCGTCGACCTGGGCGGTACGAACCTGGTCATCACCGCCGGTGGCGGCGCGGACAAGGTCCAGGCGACCAATCTGACGACCGACTCGACCGAGCTGTCGGGCGACGCGTCCTTCAACAACATCGAGATCGGCAACGACGCGAGCACGCTCGACAAGGCCGGGGTCCAGGGGAACAAGGGCGTCTTCAGCCAGCAGGCCGACACCGTCCACATCGGGAACCTGCGGCAGACGAACTACGCCACCACGGCGGCGGTGTTCAAGCTCCCCGGTCTCAAGCTCCGCTTCAGCGACTCGGGCTGCTGATGTCGGCCGTCCGGGATCTGCGGCCCGGCTTCCGGCGGTGGCGCGCGGACCGCCCCTTCTGGGGCGGGCTGCTGCTCACCCTGGGCGGGGCGGAGATCCTCCTCACCGAGAAGGCGTCCCTGAAGGTCGTCATGCACATCGGGATGCAGGGCATGGCGGGCTATCTGCTGCCGACGGTCATGATCCTGTGCGGTCTGCTGATCCTCTTCAACCCGACGCAGCGCCTCTTCTACTCCCTGCTCGGCATCCTCCTCTCCCTCGGCACCTGGCTCACCTCCAACCTCGGCGGCTTCTTCATCGGCCTCCTTCTCGGAGCGACCGGCAGCTGCCTGGCCTTCGGCTGGCTTCCCCACCAGGAGCCCCGCAAGCGACGTCTGCTGCGCAGGCGCCGCCGGCAGCAGATGGCGACCGAGGCGTAGAGAGAGGGCAGGGAAGGGGTCCCGCCCCGGTCGAGCTCAGGGCAATGGGCGGCCGGGCCGGGAGCTGTGACGGGACGACTCCAGGAGGCGGGCAAGCCTCCGACTTGCTTGTACGCGCAGGGAATTTGCCCTCGCACGCAGTCGATGCCGGACGGTCGCATCGGGGAACGCCACCCTCGCGTAGCGTGACGCGCCGTACTGACGTCCGAGCGCCAGGGAGGCTCCCGATGGGAACCCCACGTCCCTTGACGGAAAACCCGAGCCCCTTGGTGGTGGACGCGACGGGCCGTGACATCCACGCGGAGGCCGCCCGCATCCGGGCGCGCGGACCGGCGACCCGTGTCGCCCTCCCCGGTGGCGTCGAGGCCTGGGCGGTCAGCAGCCCCGAGCTGCTCAAACGGCTGCTCCTGGACCCACGGGTGTCCAAGGACCCGCGCCGGCACTGGCCGGCCTGGATCAACGGGGAGATCTCCCCCGAGTGGCCGCTGTTCACCTGGGTCGCGGTGCAGAACATGTTCACCGCGTACGGCGGCGACCACAGGCGGCTGCGGACCCTCGTCTCCACGGCGTTCACGGCCCGCCGCACGGCCGCGCTGCAACCCCGGATCGAGCAGATCACCTCCGGCCTCCTCGACCGTATCGCCAAGGCCGGCGAGCACGGCGAGGTCGTCGATCTGCGCGAGGAGTTCTGCTATCCGATCCCCATCCAGGTGATCAGCGAACTCTTCGGCCTGCCCGAGGGCAAGCGGGCGGACCTCAGGGACCTGGTGGACAGCATCTTCCACACCTCCGCGCAGCCCGAGGAGGTGACGGGCAACTACGCCAGGCTGTACGCCGTACTGGGTGAACTGGTCGCCGAGAAGCGGGAGTCGCCCGGCGACGACCTGACCTCCGGCCTCATCGCGTCCCGCGACGAGGGCGACGGCCGGCTGAGCGAGCAGGAGCTGCTCGACACGCTGGTCCTGATGGTCAGCGCCGGTCACGAGACCACGGTCAACCTCATCGACAACGCCGTGCACGCCCTGCTCACCCACCCCGAGCAGCTCGCGCACCTCCGCGCCGGACGCGCCACCTGGGACGACCTGATCGAGGAGACCCTTCGGGTCGAGGCGCCCGTCGCGAGCCTCCCGCTGCGCTACGCCGTGGAGGACCTCGACCTCACCGAACTGGGCGGCCCGGACGGCACGGTGATCGGCCGGGGCGAGGCGATCCTCGCCGCGTACGCCGCCGCCGGACGCGATCCCGAGCGCTACGGCAAGGACGCCGACCTCTTCGACGTCACCCGGGCGGACAAGGAGCACCTCGCCTTCGGACACGGCGTACACCGCTGCCTCGGCGCCCCACTGGGCCGCCTGGAGGCCCGCATCGCCCTCCCCGCCCTCTTCGACCGCTTCCCCGACCTCCAACTCGCCGTACCAGCTTCGGAGTTGGAGCCGGTGGACTCCTTCATCTCCAACGGCCACCGCACCCTGCCCGCCCGGATTCGCTGACGGCCGACACTCACTCCCCGCGCCACCAGGACAGGAGCCGGGTCCAGCCGCTTCGCGGGCGGTCGGGCTCCGGGGCGGGGGGCTCGGGCACGAGAGCCGGGAGGGGTCTCGCGTACGACTGCCGCTCGCCTTCGGGCCGTTGGACCGTCGTGATGGGCGGGAAGCGTACGGGCAGCGCCGCCAGCGCGCGGTGGAACGGGCCGGGCCGCCACGTCAACTCGCCGGCCGGCAACCCCAGTTCGACATCGGGGAGGCGGTCGAGGAGCTTCTCCACCGCGACCGTCGCGATCAGCCGGGCCGGACTCTGCGCCGGGCAGTTGTGCGGGCCCGCGCTCCACGCCAAGTGGGCCCGGTTGCCCGCCCGCTGATCAGCCGTCAGCGCGGGGTCGGCGTTGGCCGCGGCGAGACTGACGACCAGCGGATCGCCCGCGCACAGCACCGTTCCCTCGTACAGGACGTCGTGCAGCGGATAGTGCACGGCGTAGTTGGCGATCGGCGGATCGGTCCACAGCACCTCGTCGAGGGCGTCCTCCACCGGGAGGCTGCCGCCGGACAGATCGCCCGCGAACCGGTCGTCGGACAGCAGCAGCCGCAGGCTGTTGGCGATCAGGTTCTGCTGGGGCTCGGTGCCGGCGCCCATCAGTACCACGAGGGTGTGGATCATCTCCTCGTCGGTGAGGCCCGCGGGGTGCGCCATCAGCCAGGACGTCATGTCCTGACCGGGGTTTCCCCGCTTCAGCGCGACCAGGTCGAGCAGGGTGCTGGTCAGCAGTTCGTCGGCCTTCTCCGCGTCCACCCCGTCGAAGATCCCGGACATGCCCTCGACCAGCCGGACCCCGTACTCGGCCGGGCAGCCGAAGAGGTGGTTGAAGACCAGCAGCGGCAGGACCTGCGCGTACTCGCCGAGCAGATCAGCCGTGCCGAGCGGCGCGAAGCGGTCGATGAGGGTGTCGGCGCTGCGCTCCACATAGCCGCGCAGGGTGTTCGGATCGACCAGCGCGAGGCTGTCCGTGATCGCGCCGCGCAGCCTCTCGTGCTGCTCGCCATCGGTGAACAGCGCGTTGGGCCGGTACATCATCATCGGCACGACCGGGCTGTCCGGCGGGACGGTCCCGTCGGCGAGGTCGCGCCAGCGGCGGGGGTCCTTGGAGAAGGTCTCCGGACTGCGCAGGACGTGCAGGGCGGCGTCGTAGGAGGTGACGAGGGTGGCTCTGACGCCGGGTGCGAGCTCGACCGGTGCGGTCGGTCCTGCCGTACGCAGCCGCCGGTAGACGGCGGCGGGGTCGGCCGCGAACGCGGGCCCGTACAGGGGCTCGTGCGCGGGGCAGCCAGGTGGTGGCCCGGTCGGCGGTGACAGGGACGGTGGTGGTACGGGCGGTGGTGGTACGGGCGGTGGTGGTACGGGGGTCACACGGGCTCCAGTTCGCCGCTGCGGGTCATGAGGTACTCGACGAGGGCGATCAGCGCCTCGGTGGACGAGACCCGGTCGCGGGCGTCGCAGCGCACCAGCGGGGTCGAGGGCAGCAGGTCGAGGGCCTCGCGCACCTCGTCCAGGTCGTGCGACGCGGAGGCGTCGCCGAAGTCGTTGAGGGCGACGGCGTACGGCAGGCCCAGCTCCTCCAGTACGCCCATGACGTCGAACGACTCGGACAGCCGCCGGGTGTCGGCCAGCACCAGCGCGCCGAGCGCTCCGCTGGTCATGTCCTTCCAGAGTTCGGTGAAGCGGTGCTGCCCGGGCGTGCCGAAGAGGTAGAGCACCAGGGCGTCGCTGAGGGTGAGGCGGCCGAAGTCGAGGGCGACGGTGGTGGTCGTCTTCTCCCTCGAACCGGCGAGGTCGTCGACGCGTGCGCCCGCCTCGGTCATCACCTCCTCGGTACGCAGGGGCCGGATCTCGGAGAGCGCACCGACGAACGTGGTCTTGCCGACCGCGAAGTGGCCCACGATCAGCAGTTTGACCGCGGTCTGCACACCCGGGCCGAGGTGGACGTCGTCAGAGGCGGGCGCGGAGCCCATCCAGTACCTCCTGGAGGATGCGGGCGTCGGAGAGGCGGGCGGCCGGTACCGGCGCCCGGGTGACGAGGTGACCGCTGTCCATCAGGTCGGCGATCAGTATTTTGGTGACGCTGACCGGGAGTTCCAGATGACCGGCCACCTCGGCGACCGACAGCGCTCCGGGCCGGCACAGCTCCATCAGCCGGCGCTTCTCCGGGTTCAGCCCCGTCAGCGGCAGGTCGTCGGCGGCGATCAGCAAGGTGACGAGGTCGAGGGTGTTGCGGGAGGGGTGGGCGCGGCCGTCCGTGACGACGTACGACCGCACCAGCCTCCCTCCCGGCCGGCGCCCGGGCGTCATGCCGGGCTGCCGGTGTCCTGCCGGGCCGGGCTGGTCAGCTCCTTGCCGAGCCGGTCGACCAGCTTGTGCATGCGGTAGGTGACCGCCTCCATGTCCACGTCCTCGCCGGTGGACACCGCGAGGTGGGCGCCCTCACCGGCGGCGACGAGAAAGACGTACCCGTGCGCGAACTCGATCAGGGTCTGCCGCCACGGCGCGGTCGCGCTGCCGCAGAACTCTGCGGTGCTGCGGCTGATCGACTGCACCCCGGACAGACCCGCGGCCAGCCGCTCGGCGTCGTCGCG
This sequence comes from Streptomyces sp. NPDC007095, assembly GCF_040634475.1. NCBI lineage: Bacteria > Bacillati > Actinomycetota > Actinomycetes > Kitasatosporales > Streptomycetaceae > Streptomyces > Streptomyces sp. NPDC007095. The sequence continues at coordinate 12,131 of NZ_JBEYFS010000006.1, read as the reverse complement.
GCCGATGTCCGCCGAGTGGGCCCGGAGCATGCCGTCGGCGGACAGCAGGATGGCGTGCCGGGCCTCCGGCACCTTCAGAACCTCGTCGAGCATCCACCCCAGCTCGTTGGTCATGGGCGCGATCATCCCTGTGTGTTCCCTTCGGATTCGTGGGGGGCTTCGGCTTCCTCGGCTGTTTCGGCCGCGGTGCGTGAGGGGGGTGCGGTGTCCTGCTCGGCCCGCGCGGAGCGGGTCCCGCGCGCGAAGGCGCCCATGCGCCGGGCGTACTCCTCCGCGGAGCGGCCCACACTCTCCTCGACCGGTGCGGGCGGTGCAGCCGGTGCAGCCGGTTCGCCCTGTGCCGCCGGGGGCTGTTCGGCGGCGGGCGGGGGTACGGGCGCGCGGCGGCGCCGCTTGGGCAGTCCGCCGGCCGTCGTCGCCTCCGCGGGCCCGCTCGTCCGGGCCGTACGCCGGGGCGCGCGCGCCGGGGCGTGCGGAGGTGGGGGCTCCTGGACCGGGTCGGCGTGGGTGAGCAGCGCGGCCGGTACGAAGACCACGGCACGGACGCCGCCGTACGGGGAGCGGGTGTCCACGGAGACGTTGAACCCGTAGCGGGTGGCGAGGACGCCGATGACGGCGAAGCCGAACTGGGGCGGATCGTCGAGGCGGGTGACGTCCACCGCGCGGCGGCCGGTCAGCAGCGCGGCGGCGTGCTCGGACCCGCGGCTGTCCATGCCGACGCCCGCGTCGTCGATGACCACGACGGCGCCGTTGTGCACCGCCTGGACGCTGACCTCGACGGTGGTGCTGGGCTGCGAGTGGCGCGCGGCGTTGTCCAGGAGTTCGGCGACGGCGAGGACAACCGGTTCGACGGCCCGGCTCTCGACAGCGATGTCGGCCTGTCCGTTGATGCGGATGCGCCGGTAGTCGCGGATGCGGGAGGTCGCGCCGCGGACCACCTCGATGAGCGGGGAGGTGGCCCGTTGGCGTCCGGGCCAGGAGCCGCACAGTACGGCGATGGCCTGCGCGCGACGGCCGAACTGGGCGTTGGTGTGGTCGATCTCGAGCAGATCGCGCAGCACGTCGGGGTGGTCGTGGCGGTCCTGCATCTCCGAGATGGACACCTGCTGCTCGTTGGCGAGGGCCTGGATCGAGCGCATCGACGCCTTGAGGGCGGCCTTGGCGGACTGGTCGGCGCGGGTCTGTGCGTGCCGCACGGCGTCGGAGAACCGCTCCAGGAGACCGTCGAGACACTTCGCGAAGTCGGTGTCGGCCAGCCGCGCGTCGAGGAGGCCTACGGCGGGGAGGGCCGGTGCGTGGAGAAACTCGCCGACCGCGGGAAGGGGCTGGCCGGTCGTGGCGAAGGGGTGACCCGGCGCGGAATGCGGCTGGCCCGTCGCGGGGATGGACTGCCCCGCCGAGGAATGTGACCGACCCGTCGCGGGGATGGACTGCCCCGCCGAGGAATGTGACCGGCCCGTCGCGGGGATGGACTGCCCCGCCGAGGAATGTGACCGGCCCGTCGCGAGGATGGACTGCCCCGCCGCGGGAAGGGGCTGACCTGTCGCGGAGGAGGGGTGACCCGGCGCGGAGGCGGGCTGGTGCGGGGCGCTTTCGAGCGCGGGCAGGCGGACCGCGACCAGGTGGCGCAGCTCCTCGTCCCGGGCCCGCAGCGCGTCCGCGAGCTCGGCGCTCCGGCCGCGCTGCCGTCCGGTGATCCCGCGCTGGCGCACCAGCAGCACGGTGACGGCGAGCAGGCCGACGGCCAGGCACCAGAACGCCGCCTCCGGTATCCGTTCGGTCATGAAGTCCTCATTGGCATATGCAAGTTGACGGGTCGCACGACCGTAGCCGCCCGTCGGCGCAGATGCTTGCCCTCGCGCGCAAGGAAGTTGCCGTGGGACGCACGGACTGTATGCACTAGGCTGACGTGGAGTAACTACCGCTCGCTGCACTGGAGTTGAGGGTGTCGTTGCCCGCGGAAAGCTATATCGTGGAAACACGGACGACCGCGGAGGTGGATCCGCGCGAGCGGGCCGACTTCTGGAGCGAGCACGTCGGGTCCTGCCAGTCCACGATGGGCTACCGGTACCCCCGCACCGACGACTTCCGTGGCGCGACGGTCCGCCAGCGCACCGAGCGCTATCAGCTCGTCAAGTTCTGGTCGGACGAGGTCGCGTACAGCAGGACCGCCCGCCAGGTCCGCCAGGACCCCGACGAGGACTACCGATTACTGCTGCCGCTCAGCGGGGAGATCGTGCTGCGGCAGGACGGCCGGGAGGCCCGGCTCACACCGGGTACCGGCACCCTCGTCAGCTTCGGGGCCCCCTTCGAGTGCCTCCAGGACGTCTCGACGCACGCGTTCGTCCTCACCATCCCCGCACGCGAGATGGACGGCCCGCTGAACCGCAAGTCGCCACTGGCCACCGGACTCGATCTGAGCAGGGGGCTCGGCCGGGTGGTGAGCTCCATGATCGGCGACCTGCACGCGGAGCGGGACAACCTCACCGACCCGCACTTCAACGCCGTCTCCGACCGTGTCGTCGAGCTGCTGCGCATGCTCACCCTCGGCGACGACCGCCCCGACGGGACGGGCCAACTCGGCGACGTGGAGACGATGGTCCGCCGCTACGTCCGTGAACACGCCGCCGACCCGGGTCTCACCGGTACGTCCATGGCGCACGCGCTCGGCTGGTCCCTGCGTCAGATCCAGCTGGCCCTGCAGCGTGCCGGCACCACTCCGCGCGACCTCATCCGCGAGGAGCGGCTGCGGCTGGTTCGTGAGCGCCTCCAGTGTGCCGACTGCGAGCACCTGACCATCACCGATCTGGCCTTCGCCTCGGGGTTCTCCTCGGCGAGCGGGCTGAGTACGGCGTTTCGGCAGCGGTACGGGGTGAGTCCGCGGGAGATGCGGTCCGGGGGGCGGCGGCCGTAACGCCGTAATTCAGCCCGCACCCCGGGGCTACGCCCCGGATCCCCGGCCACCCGAAGTCTTTGGGCTGCGGGCGAATGGGGGCTGGTCGCGCAGTTCCCCGCTCCCCCCAAAAAACCGCGCTCACCCGGCAGTCAAAAGCCCGCCCCAGCCGGCGCCCCCGACCACCCGCAGCCCTTCGACCGCGAGTCAGAGGGGGCCGGTCACACAATTCCCCGCGCCCCTGAATACGGCGCTCACCCGGCGATGGGAAGCCGGCCCTCAGCGGGGGCCGCGTCTCCGGAAGGTTCCCGCTCATCCGGCGAGAGACCGAAGCCGCCGCCCGACCGGATTCCGGCCCACTCCCGGGTTGATGTGGTTGCCGGATCACCCCATCCTTGTACATATGGTGAAAATCCCGGGCGATGCGGGGCGGGTCACCACGGCCGGTGACGCCATGGTGGTGGTCGACGCGCACGGAGTCGTGACCGGCTGGAGCGAGGGCGCGCAGCTGCTGACCGGGTACGCCGCGGCGGAGGTCACCGGCCGACCGGTGTCGGACCTGCTGGACGGGGACCCGGACGACGCCTGGCGGGCGCTGCGGGCGAACGGCGGCCACGGTGTGGTGGCCGTACGGCGCGAGGACGGGCGGCGGAGCGAGCTGGCCCTGCGGGCGTACCCGCTCCAGGGCGAGGAGGGGAAGCCGGCCGGATACGTGATCACCGCGGCGCCGGACGGGCGAGGCCGTGACCTGGGAGAGCTCGCCTTCAAGCAGGCGTCGGTGTCGATGTCGGTCTTCGACACCGAACAGCGCTATCTGCGGATGAACGACACCGCCTGCCGGATCATGGGCGTCCAGGAGGCCGAGGTCCTGCACCGCTACTTCCCGGACACCGTCGAGAACGCGGAGCACAGCCGCGGCTTCTTCAACCATCTGCGCCAAGTGGTCGAGACCGGCCGCCCCGTCCACTACGAGAGCTGGACCCGGGCCCCCTCCGGACTGCGTATGCACGCCTGGAACATCGAGATGTGGCCGCTGCGGGCCCCCTCCGGACAGTTGCTCGGCGTCTCGCTGGCCGGTTACGACAGCACCGAGCAGTACCGGGCCCGGCAGCGGCTCGCCCTGCTGAGCAAGTCCGCCGCCGCCATCGGTACGACGCTGGACGTGATCCACACCGCCCGTGAGCTGGCCCAGCTGGCGGTGCCCGAGCTGGCCGACTTCGTGAGCGTGGACCTGCTGGACTCGGTGGTCGAGGGTGAGGAGCCCACCGGCGGCCCGGTGGACGCCTATGTGGAGCTGCGCCGGGTCGCGCACCACTCCCGTACCGCCGGGGTGCAGGAAGCGGCGATCGACCTGGGCGCGGCGGACGTCTACCCGTCCTCCTCCCCACCGGTCCGCGCCCTGGTCACCGGACACGCGGTGCTCACCAGGACCGGCGACCCGGACGTCGACGGGTGGCTCGGCCCGCACGGCGCCCAGGCCGCCAAGCCGTATCAGGCGGACCGCCGGGACTTCTCACTGATGGCGGTACCACTGGTGGCGCGCGGTACGACGCTGGGGGTGGCGGTGTTCGTGAGACTGCTCACCGCCGAGAGTCCGGACCCCTTCGACCAGGACGACGTGTCGCTGGCGCAGGAGCTGGCCAGCCGCACGGCCGTCTGCGTGGACAACGCCCGCCGGTACGCCAAGGAGCGCACGACAGCGGTGGCTCTTCAGCGCAGTCTGCTGCCCCAGGCGATGGCGGGACAGGCGGCGGTCGAGTTCGCCTCCCGCTACCTTCCGGCACTGTCGCGGGCGGGCGTCGGCGGCGACTGGTTCGATGTGATCCCGCTGTCCGGGACCCGGGTGGCGCTCGTCGTCGGCGATGTCGTCGGGCACGGCATCCACGCCTCCGTCACGATGGGCCGGCTCCGTACGGCGGTATGGACGCTGGCCGACGTCGACCTGCCCCCGGACGAGCTGCTCACCCACCTCGACGACCTGGTCGGGCATCTGGCGGCCGACGAGAGCCCGACGGGCGCGGAGATCGGCGCCACCTGTCTGTACGCGGTGTACGACCCGGTCTCCGGCCACTGCGCGGTCGCCACGGCCGGGCACCCGCCGCCCGCCGTGCTGTTCCCGGACGGCACCGTGAAGGTCGTCGAGGTGAGCGCGGGACCGATGCTCGGGGTGGGCGGGCTCCCCTTCGAGGCCACCGAGCTGCACCTGCCGGAAGGCTCCGTCCTCGCCCTCTACACCGACGGTCTCTTCGAGGCCCGCCACCTCGACGTGGACGCGGGCACGGCTGTGCTGTGCAGCGCGCTGACGGTCCCCGCCGCGAATCTGGACGACGCCTGCGACAACGTGCTCCAGGTGCTGCTGCCGCAGCATCCCAAGGACGACGTGGCCCTGCTGCTGGCCCGCACCCGCACCCTGGACAGCGACGAGGTGGCGGTGTGGGACCTGCCCGCCGATCCGGCGGAGGTCGCCACCGCCCGGCAGTACGCGACCGAGCAGCTGACCCTCTGGGGGCTCGACGAGGTCGCGTTCGTCACCGAACTCGTCGTCAGCGAACTGGTCACCAACGCCATCCGCTACGGCGGCGCCCCCATCCAGCTCCGGCTCATCCGCGACCGCACCCTCATCTGCGAGGTCTCCGACGCCAGCAGCACCTCTCCCCATCTGCGCCGGGCCCGCACCTTCGACGAGGGCGGCCGCGGGCTGCTCCTCGTCGCCCAGCTCACCGACCGCTGGGGCACCCGCACCACCGGCACCGGAAAGACGATCTGGGCCGAACAGGCACTGCCGTTCGATTGATCGCGCTCTGGGCCTGGCGAGCGCTACTGGAAGTCGCAGCCGGGGTTGGGCGCGTCCTCCGAGAACGGCGAGCCGTGGGGCAGGACGTACAGCACGTCCAGGACGACGGGGACCGAGCCCTCGTTGCGGCCGATGTGCACATGGCCGGGGCCCGGGGGCTCGGTGATCGTACGGCCGGCCGGGTAGGCGCCGTCCTGCGCGCAGGTGGCATCGAAGTGGCTCAGGGTGCCCTTCTTCACAAGACCGTACAAGGGACCGTCGTGATAATGCCAGCCGGTGCTCTGGCCGGGCGGGATGGTGATCTCCCGGAGCGTGTAGTCCGTGTCGCCCACGGTGGTCCGATAGAGCACCGTCGCGGTGACACCGGGGCCGGCGGGAGTCCCGTACGCGGTCCCGGCGACCAGCGACATCGCGGACAGGCCGACGACCGCGGCACCCGTCACTCCCGTACGCAACACGGCACGGACAGCGGAAACCTCACGCGTCATCTCGTCCTCCCCCGTATGAACGCAACAGCCCGCCAACGGCAGGCCCGCGCACCATCATTGAACATCCACGCCCCATGCGGAAGGTGCGATACCACCCAACTCACGCACCACGCGTCCAACTAGTGACGATGCGGCGACGACACCATGGCGCCGGCCATCTCCGGCATATGCCCGCTCACTTGACGGCCGAGCGTGACACACGATTGGCTCCGGCCCAACGAAAGTACGACAGTCGGTACACAACATCCCGACATCGCACCGATCTCACTCTCCCCGACCCGCCGCTGGGCCGCACAGCGAGGTGCCGCACCCATGAACATGTCCCCCACACCTCACCACTCCCCCGGAACTCCGCCCCGCGCCGCCGTCGTCGCCGTCCTCGCCGCGGGCTGTCTGCTCGCCGCCGGATGCTCCGGCTCCGGCGGATCGGACGACACGAGCGACGCCTCGGCGGGGAGGGCGGGCACCGGCCGGATCAAGGTCGCCCTGATCACCCACGGCGCCCGCGGAGACGCGTTCTGGGAGCTGGTGCGCAAGGGCGCACAGGCGGCGGCCACCAAGGACGACATCGACCTGACGTACGCGAGCAACTCCGAGGCCGCCGCCCAGGCGAGCCTGGTGCGGGACGCGATCCGCGACCGGGTGGACGGCATCGCGCTGACGCTGGCCAAGCCGGAGGCGATGCAGAGCGCGGTCAGCGCGGCCAAGGCGGCCGGGATACCCGTGGTCGGTCTCAACTCCGGGATCGACGCCTGGAAGTCCGAGGGCCTGCTGGAGTACTTCGGCCAGGACGAGAGCGTCGCGGGCCGGGCCACCGGCGACAAACTGGACGAGCTCAAGGCCAAGCACGCCCTCTGCGTCATCCACGAACAGGGCAACATCGCCCTGGAGGCCCGCTGCGCCGGGGTGAAGAAGACCTTCGACGGCGAGACCGACCTGCTCTATGTGAACGGCACCGACATGGACGCGGTGGGTGCCGCCGTCACGGCCAGACTGCGCGCGGATCCGAGTGTCGACGAAGTCGTCATGCTGGGCGCGCAGTTCGCTCTCGCCGCGGTGAAGTCGGTGAAGACGGCGGGCAGCAAGGCCCAGGTCGCCACCTTCGACCTCAACAGCGGTCTGGTGAAGTCCGTGCAGAGCGGGGACGTGCAGTTCGCGGTGGATCAACAGCCCTATCTCCAGGGCTATCTGGCCGTGGACTCGCTCTGGCTCTACCGCTCCAACGGCAACCTCAGCGGCGGCGGAACCGCTCCCGTGCTCACCGGACCCGCGTTCGTCACCAAGGAGAACGTCTCCTCGGTCGCGAAGTTCGCCGGGAACGGAACCCGCTGAACCGCTGCCACCCACACAGGCGGCACCAAGGATTTCCGTCCCTCACGGTGCGTACGGTCACTTGTACGGATAGCATCCTGCGCACCCTCTCATCGCTGATCGCTCTAGGACGATGATGTCTCCACGGACCGGTGCCCGGCGCCGTCTCGGCTCCATACGCCTCTCCCTGATCCTGCTGGCGCTGGTCCCCAGCGTCACCCTCGCCGCCATGTGGGGTGTGACGACGACGCAGATCTTCTCGGAGGGGCTGCGACTGCGCGAACAGACGGGGCTGAGCCGGTCGACGGGTGCCATGGGCACCGAGGCGACTCTCGCGCTGCAACAGGAGCGCAGTCTGTCGGCCGCCTGGCTGGCCTCGCCGCACGGTTCCCGGGCCGCCCTGGACCGGCAGCGCAGGCGCACGGACGTCGAGGTCGCGAAACTGGTCCGCCGGTCCGAGGACTTCAAGAACGCGCCCGCCCGGATCGGCGACCGGATGTACTCGGTCATCGCCTCGGTGGGAAGCCTGGAGTACTACCGGGGGCAGGTGGACCACCCCACCGACATCACCGCCCAGCAGGCCCTGGACCAGTACACCTCGATCATCGGCGACCAGATCCACGCCTTCCAGGAACTCTCCCAGGTCGACGACGGCGACCTCACCTCGCAGGCAGGGCCGCTGATCACGCTGGGGAACGCGGCGGAGCTGGTCGCCCAGGAGGACGCCCAGCTCGCGCTGGCCTGGCCCTCGGGCAAGCTCGACCAGCAGTCGTGGCAGCAGTTCGCCCAGCAGGTCGACGTACGCCGCTGGGTCTTCCAGAGCCAGGTCCTCAACTCGCTGCACGGCACCGTGAAGGACCAGGTCGAACGGGTCCTCCGGAGCCAGGACTGGAAGACCCTGGAGACCGTCGAGGACCAGATCGTCGCGGCCCGGACGGCGCACGGCCAGGTGGCGAAGACGGTCGAACTGCCTGACGCGCACGCCCGCTGGAAGACCGCGCTCGGCAGGATCTCCGACCAGTACACCAACCTGATCCAGCAGCAGACCACGCAACTGCTCGACCGCAGCGCCGACAAAGCGCACAGCCTGCTGATCAAGGCGGCCGCGCTCAGCGCCGGCGGACTCGTCGCCCTGCTGGTGTGCGTCGTGATGTCCTGGCGCATCACCCGCTCCCTCTCCCGGCGGCTGCGCGGTCTCAGGATGGCCACGCTCAGCCTCGCCGAGGAACGGCTTCCCGACGTGGTCGCCCGGCTGAACCGGGGCGAGAAGGTCGACGTGGAGTCCGCCACCCCGCCCCTGGACTACGGAGAGGACGAACTCGGCCAGGTGGCCAAGGCGTTCAACACCGCGCAGCGCACGGCCGTGCACACCACGGTGGAACTCGCCGACACCAGACGCGGCTTCCAGAAGGTGATCCTGGGCATCGCCCGGCAGAGCCAGAACCTGGTCAACCTCCAGCTCAGCAAGCTCGACGCGCTGGAACGCGAGCACCAGGACCCGGGGATCCTCAAGGGCCTGTACGAACTCGACTCCACCGCCAGCCAGCTCCGCCGCTACGAGGAGAACCTCGTCATCATCAGCGGCGAGCAGCCCCGGCGCAGCTGGACCGAACCGGTCGCGCTGATCGACATCCTGCGCAGCGCCGTCGGTGAGGTCGCCCAGTACCAGCGGGTGGAGGTGCACACCGACGACGAGGTGTACCTGAGCCCGCCCGCGGTGGCCGACGTCATCCATCTGCTGGCCGAGCTGATCGACAACGCGACCTCCTACTCCCCCGCGCCCAGCCCGGTGGGGGTGCGGGCCGCGATGGTGGCCAAGGGCCTGGCCGTCGAGATCGAGGACCGGGGGCTGGGCCTGTCCGAGGAGGACTACGCCGCGTTCAACGCCCAGTTGGCGGTGGCCCCGCAGTTCGACGTGGTGGCACTCGCCGACGACCTGCGGCTCGGCATGTTCGTGATCGCGCGGCTCGCCACCCGGCACGGCATCGCCGTCACCCTGCGATCCTCGCCGTACGGCGGGACCACCGCGATCGTGCTGATCCCGCACGACATCGTGGTCCGCGAGACCCCCGACTCCCCCGCCACGGACGCAGACACCGCGATACCGGCGTCGGTCGTGGCGGCGAAGGGCTCCGACGACGCCGCGGTCCCGGAGCGCCGACCCCATGAACGTACGGAGGAGGCACACCCCGCCGCCCGGGCCCACACGGCCGACTCCGCCGCGCCCCGCTCCGCCCCCGCTCCGGGCACCGCCCGCCGCGACGGACTCACTCCGCTGCCGCGCCGGGTGCCGCAGACCAGCCTGGCCACGGAGCTGCGGGAGGAGGCGGCGCCCTCCGAGGCCGACGACAAGGACGCCGCCGACCTCGCCGACTTCACCGCGGAACGCGCCGCCTCCTCACTCGCGGGCTTCCAGCGCGGAACGCTCCGGGCCCGCGACGACGAGGACATGCCGTACGACCACGGGGGCCAGGAACCGTCGTACGACCACGGGGACCAGGAACCGTCGTACGACCACGGGGAGGACCCGGCCCCCACCCAGCCCGCAGACCGCTCGTGGACTCCGCCCGCCGACCGCTCGTGAAGGACAGAGAAATGACACGCCCCAGCACCGCCACACACAGCCAGCTCGACCAGCTGCTCACCGGACTGGTGGAACGGGTCGCCGATGTGAACCATGCCGTCGTGCTCTCCGAGGACGGACTGGTCGTCAGCAAGTCCACGGCGTTCGTCCGCGACGACGCCGAACGGCTGGCGGCGACCGCGTCCGGCCTGATGAGCCTCAGCAAGGGCGTCAGCATGGACTTCCGCGGCGGTCCGGTGCGCCAGGCGCTGATCGAGATGCGCGACAGCTATCTGATCCTCACCGCCGCGGGCCCCGGCGCCCATCTCGCCGTGCTCACCAACCAGGGCGCGGACGTCGGCGTGGTGGCGTACCAGATGAACATGCTGGTGAAGAAGATCGGCGAGCACCTCAGGGCAGCACCTCGTGCGGGCGTCGCCGCCGCGGCCGACAACGGCGAGTGAGGTGAGCGAAGGCGACGCGGCCGGCCGGCTGGTACGGCCGTTCACGCTGACCGGAGGACGCACCCGGCCCAGCCGCGCCGACTTCACCCTCATCACGTCGGTGACCGCGGTGGATCCGCCGCCCGAGGGCGCCACCCGGCCGCAGCCCGAACACGCCCGGATCCTGCGGCTGTGCGCGAAGACGATCGTGGTGGCGGAACTCGCCGCCGAACTCGACCTGCCGGTGAGCGTGGTCGTGATCCTGCTCTGCGATCTGCTGGAGGCGGGCCGGATCACCGTCCAGGCTCCGCGTCTCATCTCCCGTACCCCGGACCTGGACCTGCTGCAGAAAGTGAGGGACGGCCTTGGCCGGCTCTGACCCCGCCGCGCACGGGACTTCGGCACCCGACGCACCCTCCGCTCCCGACGCGGTCAAGATCCTGATCGCCGGAGGGTTCGGCGTCGGCAAGACGACCATGGTCGGGGCGGTCAGCGAGATCGTCCCGCTGCGCACCGAGGAACCCCTCACCTCCGCCGGTCTGAACGTCGACGACCTCGACGGCATCGAGGAGAAGCGCGCCACCACCGTGGCCCTGGACTTCGGACGGATCACCCTCAGCCCCGAACTGGTCCTGTACCTCTTCGGCACCCCGGGCCAGCAGCGGTTCTGGTTCATGTGGAACGACCTCGCCATCGGCGCCCTGGGCGCCGTGGTCCTCATAGACGTCCGCAGGCCGGAGTCCAGCTTCGCCGCCATCGACTTCTTCGAGCGGCGCGGCATTCCCTTCGTCGTCGGCGTCAACGGCTTCCACGGACAGCACCCGTACACCCCAGAGGAGATCCGGGACGCCCTGGCCCTGCCGGAACGGACCCCCGTGCTGCTCTGCGACGCCCGGGAGCGCGGGTCGTGCCGGGACGTACTGATCACTCTGATCGACGAGTTGATCGCTTCGTCCAGCCACAACTGACGCACGGAAAGGGGCTGTTGGCCGGTCTTCCGGTGACCCGCCAGGGCCCGGCTGTGCGGAAGCTGTGAGTTACCTGATTCTCATCCTTCCCTCAGCGCGGGCTCAGCGGCGGCCCAGATCCGGCCCGGATCGTCGGGGCCATGAACGAAACGAACGCGGGAGGCGTCCGGCAGCGGTCGGTCGAGATCGTGGTGCCGGTCCACAACGAGGCCCACGTCCTCGGCGACAGCATCGGCCGCCTCCACGCCTACCTCGAAGCCTCTTTCCCGTTCCCGTTCCGGATCACCGTCGCGGACAACGCGAGCACGGACGCCACCTGGCAGGCGGCGACCGAGCTGACGGGCCGCCATCCGCACGTCCACGCCGTCCACCTGGAGGCCAAGGGCCGGGGCCGCGCGCTGGCCGGGTCGACATCGTCGCCACCGCCGTCGACGACCTCAAGGGCATGGGCCGGACAACGCCGGATCCTGACCGGCCGCACCCGCGTCGCGCTGCCGCCCAGGGCCGGTACGGCGCACGTGACGGCCGCCGCCGCTGCCACAGGTGGGGTCGGCTCTCCCGCGAGCGCCGACCGCAAGTCGTCCCCCGCGGGACTCGCCGCCCCGCCCGCCGGGGCGAGGGCGGCGTGTGCGGGCCGCGAGGCCGCGGCGCGCGACAGCTGCCGCGCCTCC